>NZ_CAJMXD010000606.1:0-1011 GCF_905219685.1 Barnesiella sp. CU968 | reverse complement strand
CCCTCTTCGANTCGTAAAAACACCTCATAAAATCCTCTCAATGAACCTCACAATTAAATTTAAACAGTTTCTAAGAATCTCGTCTTTACTTATTTTTACACTCTTGTCGCAATCAATTAAAATTATAACCGACTGAGATCTGGAAAACATTCTGATGGTATGTCACGGTCTTACGACGGGTCTCGCGCTTGTAGGCATTTGTAAGACCGATGTCTCCGCTCATGCCGCCGAAGAAGTTTTTATAGGTGATTCCGGCTCCGATGCGCCAGTCAAGATTAACACGGTTGTAAGATCCGTAACGTTCCTCATCATAGAGAGAACCCGTAGCCTTGAATTCATATCCTCCGGACTTAGCCTTTATATAATAATCAGATGTAAAACCTACATTAAGCACCGGTCCTGAATACACATGAAGACTGAAATCACGGGTGAAGTCGAAATGATAACCAAACGAAACAGGGATTCTCATACCCCACTGGCGTATGGAACGGTTGGTGAACTTGACTCCGTCAAAGCCCATATCATCCGCTGCATCTTCTATGTCATCAAACAAGTCATCGAATCCGGCAAGCTTGATGCCCATGGCGTTATAATATACACTTACGCCAGGCTCAATATAGAAGTTGGCGACTACAGGAATATTATAGATACCTCCAAAGCTGAATCCGGCACCATTGCCGAGATACTTTGCCTCATAGCTTACACCTCCGCCATCTACTGTAAATTTGCACGGCACAGGCACGTCAAGAGTTCCACGGAGACCGAAATACGCTTTAT
Source organism: Barnesiella sp. CU968 (assembly GCF_905219685.1). Lineage (NCBI taxonomy): Bacteria > Pseudomonadati > Bacteroidota > Bacteroidia > Bacteroidales > Barnesiellaceae > Barnesiella > Barnesiella sp. CU968. The sequence goes on along the minus strand of NZ_CAJMXD010000606.1, from coordinate 234 downwards.
TGTCGGGATTGTTGAAAACACGGCTTTGCGCAGAAACAAATGCAAAGCTTGTCAGAGCCAGGATTGAAAGCAAAATCTTTCTCATAATATTTCAGTTTATTGATAGTTTATATTTGTTTTTACGAGCTGCAACCTGAAATCCAGACCAGCTATATATATTTAACATTAATAAATAGGGTGTTCAGTTCTATGTTCCAAAATTAACTCACATTATTGAGTGTCCTGGAACGCAGA
>NZ_CAJMXD010000605.1:0-1023 GCF_905219685.1 Barnesiella sp. CU968 | reverse complement strand
GCGAGTTCCTCTGACATAAGGGAATTCACCCGGAAGTGATCCGATTGTTGCAAGACCCTCAATATCTTCCTTTCTGTAAAAAGGCTGAACACTGAAGCCTTCGTTTGTGCGCCAGACAAGTTTCTTGTCAAAATCCGCACCCTTCAAGTCGGCGGTAATCTTAGCCTTCCACTCTTCAGCGGAGACCGGCGAGAACACGTCGAAAAGAGTTTCTTTTTTTTCTGCCATTGCAAATAGCTTTTGTTTATGATATAGATTGGTTCAATTAGTAACCGGTGTTGTTTCATGGTCTCACAGGAGACAATATCATTAGTGTCTGTCTGTGTACATCAATTATGCAAAGTTAAATAATATTTTCACTAATTTAAAACTTTATCGTCTTTTTTTCTCCTTGAGAAGCCAAATACCATGTTTTTCGCGTTCAGCCGATGAGTTCCTTGTCATTGCAACGCAATACCCTTGCCGGGAAATCCTCTACCATCTGCATATTGTGCGTTGCCATGATTATGGTCCGTCCTTCGTCGGCAAGCTTGTGGAGAAGGCTTACTATCTGATAGCCGGTCTGGGGATCAAGGTTGCCGGTAGGTTCGTCTGCAAGAATCAGTTTCGGCTTGTTCAACAATGCCCTGGCTATTACGATACGCTGCTGTTCGCCTCCGCTCAGCTCATGAGGCATCTTGTAGCTTTTATTTTCCATTCCCACAGCTTTGAGCACCTCCTCAATACGGTCTTCAATCTCTGATTTAGATTTCCAGCCCGTTGCTTCAAGCACAAACCTTAGATTCGCCTTGGCAGAACGATCCTGAAGCAACTGAAAATCCTGAAATACGATTCCTATGTGTCTACGCAGATAAGGAATCTGCTTCCTTCTCAGATGAAGCAGGTCAAAGCCGAGCACTTCAGCTTTTTCACCATGTTCGATATCAACATCGGCATACATAGTTTTAAGCAATGAGCTTTTGCCACTGCCGACTTTGCCGACAAGATAGCAGAATTCTCCCTCGCCCACGCTGAAAGACACCT
>NZ_CAJMXD010000604.1:0-1025 GCF_905219685.1 Barnesiella sp. CU968 | reverse complement strand
GCGTTGACATAAGATTCAATGAAGCGGATCTCACTTTAGGCGAAAACGGCTGGACGGCACGGACCAATGCCGACATATACGCCTCGGTGACAGGACTTCGCTTCGAGAAAGAGATTTATACACCTTCCGGAAACAAGGGCGGAGCACCGCGTGAATACGTGTCGGGCGCCAATCTTGATGACGGCTTCGGCATCAACGGATACGGACTCGGTTTCGATCTCGGAGCCGAATACAAATGGACCGATTTCAAATTTTCGGCAGCTGTGCTTGACCTCGGTTTCATGTCATGGGGAAAGACACAATGGGCATCGACTGACGGAACCCGGACATTCACCACCGATGCCTACACATTCAGCACGGACGGGGATGCCGACAATTCTTTCGACAATGAACTTGACAACATGAAGGATGACCTCTCCCGACTCTACCAGCTCAAAGATATGGGTGAGAAAAGTTCATACACAAGAGCTCTCGCGGCTACTCTCAATTTTGGCGTGGACTATGAGCTGCCGGTATACCGCAAATTGCATTTCGGGCTATTGAACTCCACACGAATAAACGGCGCCTATTCATGGACTCAATTCCGTCTGTCGGCAAACATAGCGCCCGTCAAGGTGTTCTCTGCCGACGTCAATGTCGCTGCCGGAACATACGGTGTCGGATTCGGCTGGATGATAAACCTGCATGCCACCGGTATCAACCTCTTTCTCGGAATGGATCACACGCTCGGCACGCTGAGCAAACAGTTTATTCCTCTCAATTCTAACGCATCTTTCAATTTTGGTCTCAACTTTCCTTTCTGACCCCTCAAACAGAGCAGATCAAAAAAGACCATAAAGACAACCACATTAAATATACAACCACAAATAGGGGCGGCTTTCCACTTGAAGCCGCCCCTAAACCCATCCCTCCTCCTCTCCTACCCATCCTACCCATCCTACCCATCCCGTAAACGTCCCATAAACCGCCTTGCCTGACCGGCTGGGCGGTGTTAATTTTGCGGAGCAACCCAAAAATCATGGATT
>NZ_CAJMXD010000603.1:0-1025 GCF_905219685.1 Barnesiella sp. CU968 | reverse complement strand
GCTTTCTCCGGCTGCACAGGTCTGACATCCATATCATTCCCGGAATCTCTGGAAATAATAGGTGAAAGTGCTTTCTACGACTGCACAAGTCTGACATCCATATCATTCCCGGAATCCTTGGAAATAATTGGGTCTTATGCTTTCAGAGGCTGTACAGGTCTGACATTGGTCACTTGTAATGCGATTGTCCCCCCAATAGTTGAGAATCTTTCTTTTGATAATTANACACTCAATCACGGTACCCTATATGTTCCCTCAGTTAGTATTCAGAAATACCAAAATGATCCCTGGTGGCGTTATTTTCAAAACATCCAAGGAATATAAATAGGTTTAATCATAGGATAATGTATTGGCGGAAGTCGTTTCTTTCGTCAATACATTATTTTTAAATTCATTTAGTTCTTTCTTGAAAATTAAAAAATGACAGATTTTGAAAATACTGAAAAATTGTATCATTTCACGAATTTCGAGGCTGCTTGTAAAATTTTGTCCTCAAAAACATTGAGATTATCCAAAATGAATAGTATGAACGATGTTAACGAATCGTTCAGAATGATATACAGCAGGTCAGAAGGTAAATGTTTTTCTTGGAGTACAACAGGAGCAAAGTATCGTCAGCTAAGTTTCTCCGAAGATACTGTAAGAACGCCGGGATTCCTGAACTTGCCTATGTGGGGTTATTATGCGGACAAGGGTCGAGGAGTCTGTATCGTGCTTGATAAAAACAAGGTTGTTGAAGAACTGCAGACACAAAGATTCTGGCATGGCAAAGTAAAATATGTAAAAAGATACGATAATGATTTGATTATTTCCTCAGAAAAAGAAATCGATAGGAGATTTCGAAGCGTGTTCTTTCGTAAAGATAATGCTTGGCGACATGAAAATGAATATAGGGTGGTCAGTAAAGATTCATCACTAAAAGAACTGAATATTGAAGAAAGTATAAGATGGGTGATTATGTATCATCTTGGGGAAGAATCAATTTACAACACCGCAGAATATAAAACTCTTNCAAGGATTCTTGA
>NZ_CAJMXD010000602.1:0-1026 GCF_905219685.1 Barnesiella sp. CU968 | reverse complement strand
CGCCAAAAGCAAGGTCAGAAGGAATATAGAAGACATATTTCGAACCCTCCTTCATAAGCTGCAGACCCTCTGTCCAACCTGCTATGACACCATTGAGGGGGAATGTGGCAGGCTCGCCGCGCATAACAGAACTGTCAAATACAGAACCGTCAAGCAGACGACCGGTGTAATGCACCGTGACCTGATCCGTAGCACCCGGCGTTGCGCCTGTGCCCTCCTTCTCGATCATGTATTTAAGACCGGATGGCGTACGTACATAAGTTGAATCAGTAGCGAACTCCGCCTGATATTCAGGATTGCGGAAGCGATCTGCCACAGAATCTGTCACAACCTCGTCAACTACCTCCACCACTGCGCTGTCTGACTGTGTGTCGGCATTCTTTTCCGCAGTCTTCTTACACGAGGCAATCATCGCAACCGCGCCGATCGCCAATGCTGCATAAAAAAATTTCTTCATACTATTTTTTGTTTACCTTGATGAGTTCTACCTCGAAAATCAGGGTTGAATGAGGAGGAATCACATTCGGCACGCCACCTGCTCCATATGCGAGATCCGACGGAATGAAGAATGTATATTTCGCGCCTTCCCTCATAAGCTGAACACCCTCTGTCCAACCGGGAATAACGCGGTTAAGGGGGAATGTGGCGGGTTCACCGCGGTTGACAGAACTGTCAAAGACCGTGCCGTTGAGGAGCTTGCCTGTGTAATGCACAGTGACCTCATCAGATGCCGAAGGCTGTGCGCCGTCACCCTCTTTCTCCACTACATACTGCAGACCGCTTGCTGTAGAGCGCACATTCTCTTTCTTGCCGTTCTCTGCAAGGAATTTCTCACCCTCTTCGCGAGCCATAGCCTCAGCTTTCTTCTCAAGATCCTGAAGATAGTCGTTGATAAGTTTCTGTGCCTCTTCCACTGGCATTTTGGGTTCGCCGCCATCGAAAGCGACCTTCACTCCATCCTTGAATTCCTCTGAATTTATTTCTTTCACACCCATTGCCTGCAATTGTTTTCCCATTGCAAGACCC
>NZ_CAJMXD010000601.1:0-1027 GCF_905219685.1 Barnesiella sp. CU968 | reverse complement strand
AAAAAAACCCACCCTCTGGTTTTCTGCTGCTTATGGTTTTTTATATTGAACTCGTCTTGAGGATTTGTTTTTACAGCATTTCATGCCTTTTTCTCATCGGCAAACCGGTTGGGGAAGGTTAAGTGCTTTCTGGGTTGGGTCAATGCCCGGATTACGAGGATAATACCAATCAGAATGAACGGTATGCTGAGCATCTGACCGAGGTTCATGCCGTATCGGGCAATCATTTCGTATTCAGACTGCACCTGTACGTTCTTTACATATTCTATAAGGAAGCGCGGCAGGAAGATTCCTATAAAGAACACACCGGTAATGAGCCACGGGCGCTCTTCTGCGTTCTTTTTCCAATACATCCACATCAGAAGACCGAAAAGAGCGAAATAGCAGAGTGCTTCATATATCTGTGTAGGATGAGCCGGAAGCGTCTCTCCGTTGCGAAGAAACACGAATCCCCACGGCAGATCCGTTGGTCCTCCATATATTTCGCTGTTCATCAGGTTTCCGAGCCGTATCAGTCCTCCGACAAGAGCAATGGCTATCACTATCTTGTCGAACACCCAGGAAGCCGGCTTTTTTGAGACAAGCCACGAGAAAAGGAACAAAGCGATTATATTGGCTATGGTGCCTCCGTGACTGGCAAGGCCTCCTTCCCATATTTTGAAAATTTCTGCAGGGTGCTGTGAATAATAGCCCCATTCGTAAAAGAAGACATGTCCCAGACGGGAGCCGACAATTGTGGCTATGACTATGTACATCAAAAGTGTTCCAAGCCATTTTTCCGGTGCTCCCTCATGTCTGAACATCTTGGCGACAAGCCAGTAACCGATTGTGAAACCAATGGCAAACATCAAGCCATACCATCTTACGGATATGGGACCGAGTGAGAATAATATCGGGTCGGCATTCCAGTATACGAAATTCAGCATAATATGTACGGAGATTAGTTTTCAGTATTGTTATAATAAGTTTCTAACATGTATCATCTTCTGCGTTTGCCGAGAAGGTCACGGAGACCGTCCATGTCAAA
>NZ_CAJMXD010000600.1:0-1032 GCF_905219685.1 Barnesiella sp. CU968 | reverse complement strand
ATTTCTCTCTTGAAGGATATGATCCCCACCCGGCAATCAAAGGGCAGGTTTCTGTGTGATATCTGATGATTGGCGGATACGTATCCTTGCATCTATTATAATACCGGAATGTCTGACCCCCGGATGATTGATCATATCTACAAGCAGCTCAGCTGCCCTACGCCCCATGTCTTCCAACGGAGCTTCGACAGACGTCATCGACGGATAGACCATTTCCGAAAGCATGGAACCGGTAAACGCCGCCACTGAAACATCATCGGGAACTTTCACACCGCGCTCCATCAGCCGGTTCATCACTCCAATGGCAACTATTTCGTTAATGGCGAAAACCGCATCAAAATCCACTCCGCTGTCAATCAGACGGTCTGCCACTTCTCGACCTGACAACATGTCAACTCCCGCCGACAACTGCAATTCCGCGATTACCGGAATACCGAACTTATTCATGACATCGACATATGCTTTGTCAAGATCTCTCACCTCTCCGCTCAAAGATGGACCTTTGACATTGACTATACGTCTGCGTCCTGAGCAGACAAGGTGATCCACAAGAAAGAACCCCTTGTCATAACTGTTGACACAAACCACAGGAGCGTCAAGTCCGTCAAGCGAACTGCGCAGAAACACCATCGGAAGTCCCTTGTCATTCAATTCTTTAAACAACCCGCTATTGTCCGCATTGTTGCAATGGGCAATAATCAGACCGTCAAAAAAAGAACTTTTGACCATGTTGAGATAATCTCTTTCTATTGACGGATCGTTATCGGCATCGCATGTAACCACATAAATGCCATGCTCACGCATCACGCGGTTTATGCCTTTGATAATTCTGGCTGCATACGGAGAAACCATCTGGTCAACCAACACTCCTACCGTATGGCTTCTGCCGGTTCGAAGATTGGCTGCTATAACATTTCTGGCATAACCCAGTTCACGGGCAGCCGCAAAAATCTTCTCCTTCGTTTCCTTGCGGATATTTTTGTCATCGGCAAGCGCTCTCGACACTGTGGAAACCGAAAGGCACAAATGACT
>NZ_CAJMXD010000599.1:0-1033 GCF_905219685.1 Barnesiella sp. CU968 | reverse complement strand
GGACGATCTCCTTCCCTTCCCGTTTACCTGTATTGGTGACGGTGATATCTATCAGATAGTTGTCTCCATTGAAAGTTATTGCCGGCTTGGAATAATCAAAAGTCGTATACTGCAATCCGTATCCGAACGGATACGCCACATCTTTGCCGAATGTGTCGAAATATCTATATCCTACATATATATCTTCTTCATAAATAGTATGGTCAATATTTCTCTTCTCGCGGGAATGTTTCTGTTTGTTGGCTCCGAAAATTATGCCGGTGTCGGCATCAAGGGGGAAATTCCGGTTGGAATCATGGTCTGAATAATCGATCGGGAAAGTCATGGGAAGCTTGCCGCTGGGATAAGCTTTGCCGGAAATCACATCGGCAATACTGTTGCCACCTTCCTGACCGCATTGCCAAGTGCACAGGATCGCGTCTGGCATATCCTTCCATGAATCCGTTTCGATGACACCGGTAACGTTCAAGAGCACGGTTACTTTCTTGTTCCGCGCATGAAACGCATCGCAGACCTCTTTCATGAGCCGGCTCAATACAGGGTCGAGGTAGAAACTGCGTGTGGAGCGGTCGGCAAACTCTCCTGCCGATATTCCCACAGAAATCACCGCGGCATCGCAGCGGTCTGCAATCTTCCTGATTGCATTCTGTTTCAGCTCTAACTCTTCAGGACGCATTTTCGCAGCCATATGAAAAGTCTTGTCCTCCTTCTCCAGACGTTTCCTTTCCGACGCAATATGAAGGGAGTATTTCCCCATCAAGTCTTTGTCGATTTCATATCCCGCGCCTTTCAGGCCATCGGGAAGCGAAACGTTGTATGCGCGGTTCACGTCTCCCGAACCGCTGCCGCCGGGTATCATATCATACGCACAATTCCCGAAGAGTGCCACCTTCTTGATATTGTCTCCGAAAGGCAGCGTTTCACTGTCGTTTTTCAGAAGCACCATCCCTTCCGGTGCAATCTTCCGGGCATATGCAGCATGTTTCTTTAAATCAGGCTTATCTGAATACTTATAGTTGTTGAAACGGGGAGT
>NZ_CAJMXD010000598.1:0-1037 GCF_905219685.1 Barnesiella sp. CU968 | reverse complement strand
ACATACACCCACATCTCCCCCTACGCGTACTGCGCAGCTGATCCCGTCAATTTCATAGACCCAACCGGAGAAGAAGTAATACTATACGCAACTAAATTACCAGGCTTAGATGAACGTTATGATCTTTTATCTATAGCAACTCATACTTTTATTGTAGTTGAAAATAAAAAAGTTGGTAAAGTCAAATTTGCTTATGGTTCAGAATGGGATGGCGTGAAAGGAGTATTTAGCGGGAAGTTGATTAAACGGGATTATATGCAAGATCATGCAATAATGAAGGGAAAGGATTTAGACAAACTTAAAGCCCGAATTATTGTACAGCCACCTGCTGGAATGACCATAGATGAATTTGACAATAAGGTAATTGAAGTTGGAAATTCTATTGGAAATAATCCCAATATATCTTATTATATGATACCAAGTAAACTAACGGAAGGTAATTGCAACACAAGCACCTCAACAATATTATTAAAATCAGGTGTATCTAAACAGATTATAGAAGACATAAAAGAAATGATCCCTGGAATAAGAATTGGATTTGAATCGATTTTACGACCATGGACAGCTTTAGAACAAGAAAAGGCAGTTAAAAGACAAGAAATTATGAATATATTCAAAGACAGAGATTAATATCAATTAGTATATGGAAGAAAGTAGAACAGCATTAGTTGGATTCCAGACATTTAGATTCTTAGGAATATCCATATTTACAGTTACTATCATAGAAACTATTATATTTTATAGTGACACTTGGGCACCTGTATTAATATTGACAACCCTCTTAATATGGGCACCCATAAATGCAATTGTATGTCTTATCTTGTATCTACTTAAGATAAACAATTCTTTAATGTCCAATTGCTGGATGGGAATTATTGAACCTGTTGTTTATTGTGCTATATTTGCAACATGCAGTTTAATATATAATGTCTTAAATTTTACACCTAACAATATCATTTTAGCACTAGTGTCTCTTAAAAAGTGTTAATCAAATTCGAGGTCAAGAGTTGGATGGCAATTTGCTATTTGTGCTGGCT
>NZ_CAJMXD010000597.1:0-1043 GCF_905219685.1 Barnesiella sp. CU968 | reverse complement strand
GTTATGACTGCGCCGACCATTGGATTGGGCGATACGAAACCGGCTCCTCTTGTAGCCAGTTCCAATGCTCGTCTCATGAATGTCACATCGGTCTCCGATGTGCTGTATCTGTTGTCTGTCATGTTTCCAGTCTGTCTTCCTGCATTGTGATATGTGTGTCAGAATCTCACGCCTACGCTGACCTGTGCGTTCTCTACCGAGGAGAAGAGAGAGAAGTTGCCTGAGTTATACCAGTTGCCGTCAAGTTTTGCAACAGCGCATACGAAGAAGTCTCCAAGATTGTATGTAAGCGAGCCTTGCCCTTTGAGCGTCATGGCGAAGAGTTTCATTCCTTGCTCTGCGGAATCCTCATAGGCATGGGTGTATCCGATGCCCGGGAAGGCGGAGATGTTTAAGAGAATGTGGGGATTGAGCACCCAGTTGAAACTGTATCCGCCCATGAGACAGTATGAATTGTAGTGGAATCTGTATATGTGAGGGTCTATGGTAAGGTAGGGTTTCAGTTCGTCAGGAATCTGGTTGAGGTCCATCGTTATGTCGAGGTTGTTGTAGTTGAATCCTATTATTGCCGAGCCTGCGCTTCTTTTTTGAAATTTGGAAAAGTTATATGCCGCGCCCATCGCGAATTTGCGGTTGTTGAAGAAATAATAGGCGTTAATTCCAATTGTTTTTTGAGCTGCCCCGGGAAATGTCTTTTTAATAAGACGTCCGTTGTTGAATTTACCGAAAGTTCGTATGAATGTTCCTCCGGTGTTTTCCCAATAGTGGAATTCAGCGTTGAATCTCGCGCAGTTGAATCCGAATTCAAGTTTTTTGTGATTCGATGGTTTGTTCCCGATGATGTTGCTCATGTCCAGTGAGTAGCCTACGCTTACAGCCATATACTGTATGTATGCGCCGGCGTTGCAGTATAGGTCGCTCATCATTCTTACAGGCATCTTTTTCTCGATGTTCAGGTAATAGGAGTCTACCCAGTTGTCAGAGACAACGCGGGCTTTCCATCTGCGCCCCGTTCCTGTGACATAGTCTGTGTCATAGGAATT
>NZ_CAJMXD010000596.1:0-1043 GCF_905219685.1 Barnesiella sp. CU968 | reverse complement strand
TGAAAACACCGGTTTTGACGGTATTTCCGTAAAGAAAGGGGAAACTTATGATTTCTCGATGTTTGTAAGACTTGGAAATCCGGAAGACTCCCGGAAATTTATTGTTAGTATAATTACTCCCGACGGAAAGAGTGTGGCATCGGCTAAAGTAGCGGCAAAGGGTTCTGAATGGCAAAAGTCAGCAGTTATGCTTAAAGCTAAGCAGAGCGTATCAGAAGCCAGACTGGTGCTGGAGATTCCTGCTGATACACGATGTGACATCGATATGGTTTCGTTGTTTCCCTCGAATACATTCAATAATCGCAAAAACGGACTCAGAAAGGATCTTGCACAGGTTCTTGCTGACCTTAAGCCTCGTTTTGTAAGATTTCCGGGAGGATGTGTGGCACATGGCGACGGCATAGACAATATATACGACTGGAAAGGATCCATAGGTCCGCTTGAGAGCCGTAAACCGTTGCGCAACATATGGAACTATCATCAGAGCAGAGGGCTGGGTTATCACGAATATTTTCTGTTTTGTGAGGATTTGAATGCCGAACCGTTACCGGTGCTTGCAGCCGGTGTTCCTTGTCAGAATTCAGGACGTTCCCATTCCGGTTCCGATAGTGAGATAACATCACTTGGCCAGCAGTGTGGAATCCCCATGGACCGGATGGATGATTATGTGCAGGATATACTTGATTTGATAGAATATGCCAACGGTCCGGTCGATTCGGAATGGGGTGCTAAACGTGCGGAAGCCGGTCATCCGGAACCTTTCAATCTCAAATACATCGGTATCGGAAATGAAGATATGATTACAGAGGTTTTTGAGGAGCGGTTCAAATATATACACGACAGATTAAAGGAAAAGCATCCGGAGATTGTAGTTATAGGAACGGTAGGACCGTTCTTTGAAGGGTCTGATTATACTGAAGGATGGAAGTTTGCCAGGAAAGAAAATGTGGCAATGGTAGACGAACATTATTATGTCGCACCCGGATGGTATCTCAACAACCGCGGCTACTACGACAGTTATGACCGTAACGGTACCAAGGTTT
>NZ_CAJMXD010000595.1:0-1047 GCF_905219685.1 Barnesiella sp. CU968 | reverse complement strand
ACTCCCCGGATCCAAAGGCATCAACATACACCCACATCTCCCCTTACACGTACTGCGCAGCTGATCCCGTAAACCTGATCGATCCGACCGGAGAGATTCCCACGGCTCTTGAGGGGGCGTACATCGCGAACCATGTATATGACGGAAAACTCGGGGATGTCCTGTACGGAGGATGGAAGATGATCAAATGCTATACCAGCAAGGAGAGTATTTCTTTCCGAGGGGGATTGTATCAAAAACGACACGAAGACGTGACCATAGAATATGCGTTCGCTACGGCAGGGACTTATCCGTTATCAACCGAAAGTGGAGAAAATAGTTTGAAAGAAGACATATTACAACCCTTTGGTCTCTCCATTGATATGAAAACTTCAATTTGGATTGCTGATAAGCTTTCTAAAAGCTATCCGAACAACGAACTTACCTTTGTTGGACATTCTAAGGCAGGAGCGGAAGCCGAGGCAAATGCATACAAGACAGGAAGAAATGCCCTGCTTTATAATCCCGCAATTCTTAATGATAAGAAATATGGATTAAATGCAACCTTTTATACAGAACACAATCCTAATGGTATAATAATTTACGTCATGAAAGGAGAGTTCTTGTCTTATATAAATAAACTAACCAAACTATTCGTCCGTCCATCTAAACAAAATCATAAAGTAATACTCAAAGGGAATAAAGGGAATTCAATTGATAAACACACAATGGAAACAATGATAGAATCATTAAGAGACAATGGATATAGATAATTAGACTTTATTGATTAAAATCAATAAAGCAAACAAAGCCCTCAATAATAATTTTGTAATGATTATTAAACATGTTTTTATGATGTTGAGAATAAAATCAAATTTTTGTAAAATAATTAAAGTAATATTATCAATATTTACTACCCTTGTATTATGTTACAGTATTATTGGGGTGTTATATGTGGATTATTTATTGAAACCAACATTTAATCTAATCATTTTAGTAGATGACAAAAATTAAATTTATGCTGTTAAACACTTAATTTTCAGTCGATTAAATTTGCAAAAGTCCCTG
>NZ_CAJMXD010000594.1:0-1070 GCF_905219685.1 Barnesiella sp. CU968 | reverse complement strand
TCATAAATGTGTGTATTCGTGAATATCCCAAAAAAGTCCGGGGTATGATTCTTGATTTTTAGCAGAGCCTATTTTAAATTTGCGGAAAATTACAAGCCAAAATAAAATGAACAGTAATAATACAATCTTTAATCTTGGTGACAAGGAGGAAATGTCCCTTGAAGAGTTTTTTGACAGGATACCCGAATACGATGATGATGATGATTATGAAATTGTCTGGCCTCCATATTTTGGGGAGTTTGAAAAGTGGGTTATAATCCATAAAGATGTTACCCCCGAATATGCATCTAAACTGACTGATATACTTTTGGATACGGTTGAGTATCTTTATGATTTTATCGGATTCTCCCTTTATGCGGAGTTTGAGAACATCATGCGATGTGGTATAACCGAAGAATCTGCTGTCGATCTGGTCGACAAATACATTGATGAGCTGAATTGTCATCTTGAACTTGCGCCGGATCTGTTCAATAAAAGGGCAAGGAGGGCTCTTCTGTACTATCGCTCTTTCATCGCAGAAAAAACAGGCGCCAAAGATCCTGCTGAATCTAATAGTTTCAGTATACCCCATGATACCCAATTTGTCGAGTGGCTTGAGAATAGTTTAAATATGGATTATGAAAATGCCACTAAGGTGCTTTCCTCTTTGCGTAACTCGGTTGCATGGTTCAGACCAATATTCGACATGGATTTTGATCCTTTTGCAGAAGCAATCTCGTTCTCAAAAAAAGAAAGCCGAGATAAAATGCTTGAATATATAATTGACCATGTAGAAACTTTCTTCGAATTGAAGACCGACTCCAAGGTCTTGTCCCGGCAAGAATGTATGCCCAAAAGAAAAACTGTTAAAAATGCTATCTCCAATATGAAGTGTTACTTCAATTTTTTAAATGATATGAACAAGTGATCTTTATTCATATCATGCAAAAATGTTATAATTTTTTTGAATTGAATAAGTAAGTGTTGGAAATTAGCTTATATTAAATTTCAGGAGATTTTATGAGGTGTTTTTATGAGTCGAGGAGGGAGCATAGCGGGCTTCTATGTTGCTGTACAAATGATTTGCAGAT
>NZ_CAJMXD010000593.1:0-1085 GCF_905219685.1 Barnesiella sp. CU968 | reverse complement strand
GAAATACAACCTATTATGCTTGCAGTTTCAATTCTTTTGGCCGGACGTGATTCTCCATGTCCTGCAACAAATCCTTTCTTGAGAATCCTGTCGAGTGGATGCTGCACGCAAGTCAGACTTTTTGTAGGGTAGTAGTCTTTGTCGTGTATGTGCAGATAGTTGTTTTTGACAGCAGCCTTTACATCCGGACTCAGCAGGTAGTCATCGACAAACGGTTTTGTGGTCTCGCTTGCGAATTTCATCATCATTCCGGCCGGAGAATCTGTGTTCATATTGGCGTTCTCGCGAGTAATGTCATTGTTCTTAGCCTCGATGATCTCAAGAAACATGTCGCGGGTTTTTGCCCTGCGGGCGATAGACCGCTGGTCGCGATATGCTATATACCGTTTTGCCACGTCCTTTCTTGCCGACTTCATCAGTTCTATCTCCACGCGATCTTGAATTTCTTCGACAGTCATGCGGTCCTTGCCGCTCATGCCGACACGGTCGGTGATTTTCTGAACCAAAGCCTCATCTTCGCCCATTTCTGTTGTCAACATGGCTTTGCGTATAGCAGCTTTTATTTTTTCTTCGTTATAGCCCACAACGCGACCATCACGTTTCTCAACAATCTGTATCATGATTATAATGGAATTGTTAATCGGCATGTATATTAAGGTAGACGCGTATTGAGCATGCCTCCTCAAATGCATTGCAAAGGTAGGATTATTATGTGTGATGCGCAAATTTTACAGGATAAATTTATTGACAAAATTATTGTTTTGGACAACAATTCGAGTTTGTAAAAAATGTAAAATATTACAGATAAAGATAATAGGATTTTTTTAGACAACTTTGAAAAAATTGAGACAGTAATTATTGCTAAAAATGTAAATTGGAAGAGGTATGTTGTATAACATGTTCAACATATGGCTGATATTTAGTAATTTTGCATGACAAGTTAAGGAGGGGTTAAAAGTAGAATTAAGCGAAAGACGACAGTCCCAAATTTAAGTTTTATTTTAAGCCGCTTCACTGGCGTCTCTTAAAATCTGTTAATGCGAAATTGTTAAACTCTGTATTCATGTTGGTTACGCGATTTTCTG
>NZ_CAJMXD010000592.1:0-1126 GCF_905219685.1 Barnesiella sp. CU968 | reverse complement strand
AATGAAGCAATTAACGACATCGGGTCAACGCTGTGGACACGACTGAAACTGGTTAAGAACGGCAGTGTCTGCAATTCTGCGGCGGTTCTCTTTGGTAAAGAATTTTTCGATTATCCTCAGTGCAGATTGCGTCTTGCCCGGTTCAAAGGAACTGATAAACAATATTTCATCGACAATCAGCAGCATGTCGGCAACATCTTCCAGTTGGTGGATGCAGCAATGGCTTTCTTTTTCAAGCACCTCAATCTTTCAGGCACGACATACCACAGAATAATTCGAGAGGATGAACTTGAAATTCCATACGATGCTTTGCGTGAGGCCGTTGTCAACGCCTACTGTCATATGCGGTGGGGATATGAAATTGCCACTGTCGGGATTGCGATTTATGATGACTGCATTATAATCGAAAACGCCGGACGCTTTCCGGTCAGGATCTCGCCAAACGTACTTATGCAGAGAGAGGAGGAAGACCGCAAAAACACATCAATGCCTCCGAATCCGGTGATCGCCAATGTCATGTATATCGGAGGTCTGATTGAGCACTGGGGGCGTGGCCTGTCGATGATGGCGAGAGAATGTGAGCGCGTAGGACTGCCGGCCCCGACATTTAATCAGGACGGTATTATTGTCAAAACTACTTTTGTACGTCCTTATGATACGAGCAAGGATACAGCAGGAGTAAGTAAGAGTAAGTTGGGAGTAAGTAAACAAACAGATGACGTTCTTCCTATAAAAGTGAGCTTACTTAAACTCATAAAGGCCATTGGAGAGGACTGGTACTCCTCATATGATTTATGTGACATACTGGGTTACAAATCGCGCAACTCATTTGTAAGACAGCATCTTAATCCGGCAATAGATGGAGGCATTATAGCACTTGAAAAGCCAGACAAGCCTAATGCTCCCAACCAAAGATACGGCTTGACTCTTAAAGGCAAGGCTCTGTATTATGAACGTCACGATGATAAGATTGACGTTGAAAATGACCCGCAAAAAGACCCGCAAAATAATTTCGAGGGTCAAATTGACCCGCAAAATACGGCTGATGACCCGCAAAAAGCGGCTATATTTAAAGCAATAAAGAGTAACCCTTCGATTAGCAGGGTAGAATTGGCCAATACCATAG
>NZ_CAJMXD010000591.1:0-1128 GCF_905219685.1 Barnesiella sp. CU968 | reverse complement strand
CGTGTTCCCCGCTTTTCAGGATTTTCCAATCCGCTTTGGCGCTGACACATTGGCATGAAGGCGTAATCTCCTGCAGAGTCAGGTCTGATTCGGTGACATTGTTAAGCCTGAAAAGCTTTGTTACCGTGTCGCCCCGGCTGATTACGCCTATGCTCCGGACGGGGTTATTGCAGAGTTTGTTTTCATCATCACCCCATGTCTGTGCGCCATCTGTGGAATCAAAGATAAGGTGGCTATAAAGCTCCTTAATCTTTGGATTATAGACCGGATTTCCAATGGCTATAACATTGTTGTCCGAATCAAGGAGGAAAGTCTGATGCTCCGGTTTGGAAGGGAGAGGGTTGGCTTTGCTGAAATCTCCTGCGGAATCTATTGCAACCGGTTGATGAAAGTTATTGTCATTCACGAGCCTTTCAATCTCCTCCCGTTTGTCGGAACCTACTATCATAAGGAAGTTGACATCAACATCAGGAGAGGATTTGAAACTGTTGATCACCTTTTCCCAATCCTGGAGTTTCATCCGGCAGTTGGTGCATCCGGTGGAATCGACATAAGTGACAATCTTGAAATCGGCGGCATCGAAATCGCAATCCACGGGGATGTTACCTACCTGAAATCCAAGTCCCTCAGGAATTACGATTTCCTTGCCAACCCATTCCGCGACAATATCCTGCTGCTCCTTGTTTGAGCCCGAACAGGATATCATTGTCAAAAGCAATAATTGCGTTATCCGATATAAAATATTTTTACACATTGTTCTTTCTAAATATAAATTTATATAGAATCTTCAGGATTATCATCCCTTATCATATCAAGTTGCAAACTGGAATCCCAACATTCGCACTATAAGGATTATAAAACCTTTCATGATGTTAATTTTTTATTGCAAATTTAATAGAATTATCACCTATTATCCAAAAAATAAATCTATCATAGCATAAATATGATACATACTATATAATTGAATATAAGCTATATATCAAATCTCCTTAAAATAGATTCTATCACAACCAATTTACACATGTCACGACACTTGGCGGAAGCGAAATCCCCGCTTATCGGTCTGCGCCCGATAAAGTAAAAAGTAAAAGGAATAGGTAAAAAATAAGAATTGGCAAGACTCTAACG
>NZ_CAJMXD010000590.1:0-1130 GCF_905219685.1 Barnesiella sp. CU968 | reverse complement strand
TTCGCTGAATTCCATACTTTTGCTTACGATGGGATGCTTGGTCACCAGCTTTTCCAATACATCCTCGCTTGTGGAATATTGTCCTGTCTTGGTTTTTTTCGCTTTTGAATCGAGTGAGAGCTTGTCGAAAAGAATCTCTCCAACCTTGGAAGGGGAGCCTACATTGAATTTTTCACCCGCTATATCGCAGATTTCACCCTCAAGAGTGTTTATACGGATTTCCATATTGCGTGCCGCCTCGTTCAGCGCGTCTACGTCTATTCTCACGCCGGTAAGTTCCATGTCTGCCAGAACCCTGACCAAAGGAAGTTCAATGTCGCAAAGCAGGGATTCCATATCTTCTTTTCTTACTTCATCAAGCAGAGGGTGATACAGACGTAATGCAATGTCGGCGTTTTCACATGCCCAGGGGGTGATCAGGTCGTTTTCCACATCACGGGAGTTCCATATTTTTGTTCCGCGGCGTGAAGTGGATGCACCCGGATTGGGAAGCATCTCGTAGTTTAGATATGTTACAGACAGGTTTTCCGGATTATGGCGCATTTCTGGCTGCAACAGATAATGCGCCAGCGACACATCGAAATAGTTGGTCAAAGGATTTTCACCATCTTTTCGAGAACGGGCGGCAACCACATAGTCTCTTTTTGAATTACAGCTGACTTTTGTTATGTCAGGACGTGCCATGAGGTCAAGAATCCACATGCGTCCCTCAGTGAATGAGGCGGGCATATAGGCTGCTGTGCCATTTTGGAATGCGACAGATGTGCCTATCCATTCTGCGGAAACCTCATTTTCCCCGTCGGCAATAATGAAAATGCCGCAAATTTCGGCATCAGAGCCTTTTTGTTCAAATTCCCTGAGTTTCTCGACAGTGTCTATGTAAATGTAATGCGGAGAATGATCGAGAGTCTTCAGGTTAACGGGTTCCGGAGCGGGCGATGACAGGGTGTCAAGTTCATCTTCATCGAAAAGTGACAAT
This sequence comes from Barnesiella sp. CU968, assembly GCF_905219685.1. Taxonomy (NCBI): domain Bacteria; kingdom Pseudomonadati; phylum Bacteroidota; class Bacteroidia; order Bacteroidales; family Barnesiellaceae; genus Barnesiella; species Barnesiella sp. CU968. The sequence goes on along the minus strand of NZ_CAJMXD010000590.1, from coordinate 151 downwards.
CTTCCTTCATTTTTTTTCACTGACTGCGAATTGACAAATGGCTTTTCATCCGCATTCATTCTTCTTCCCACGCGGTCTATGAGAGTCTTGAATTCCAGTTCCTTGAATATGGCAAAAAGTTTGTCTCTGTCGGCAGGACGGAGTCTAAGGT
>NZ_CAJMXD010000589.1:0-1132 GCF_905219685.1 Barnesiella sp. CU968 | reverse complement strand
CCCATGAAAGGCATTAAAATCAGAAGCCAGAGGTTTACAGCTAAAACTACTCCGGGCAATTATGTATACCCTTTCACAAAGAATGCAGAAGACACAAAGATGGATGTTTCGAATGTGGAGAATATAATCCTTTTCGCTGAATTGAATTCGGCTGAGGCAATGGTACTACAGCCAACAGGACAGCTCCGCTGCTTTTACATTGAAGTTGAATACGAAGGGACACTCGCCCAGCCTTCAATGCCTGATTGCTCTGCACGCAAGCCTTTTGTAGCGGCTGATGAAGAGCTTGTTCTCAATTCAGATACAGGCGCGGATATTTACTATACGCTTGACGGCTCAGTTCCCACAACTTCTTCGACAAAATACTCTTCTCCTTTCAAACTGACCGAAGATTGTGTTCTTCGCGCAATAGCTGTCAAGGACGGAGTGGAAAGTTTCCCATTCTATGCAGAGTATTCTCAGATTCCTGCCGGTACTAAAGTAGACGAATTCGATATGAGCAACTGGGAGTCATTGACCAAGAAAGACGGTTCTGAATTCAAGGCGACGGATTTCCTTAAAAAGGATACAGATACAGAACCCTGCAACATGTGGATAAACATGAACGGTGTGGAACTTGCCGGAGCAAGCGGTTCTCTTCTCTCATTCAAGGATGTCGGAGACAAACAGACTCAGATTTTCAAGTCATGGACTTTCGGCAACGTTGTTGAATACAGACCGAATGATGCCGCCAACACGTTTACTGCTACAGTTCCGGAGGGATGCACATTATCAAACGTTGTTATCGTAGGATCAAACATCGCAGACACCGAGACACCCTTGAAGCTGGCAGATGGAGAAAAAGGGACATTCGCATTATCCCCTATAAACAAAGCCAACGCGATATGGAAAGCAGGTGACAACGAACTTTCTGCGATTACATTTGCCGGAGGCACATATATAGATCAGATATATGTCATTTACAAAGAAAACGAAAGCGGCAGCGGAGTCGCCGGCATCGAGGCTGACGAGAACGCACCCGTGGAGTATTACAATCTGCAGGGTGTACGAGTAGCCAGCCCGGAGAAGGGTCTCTACATTGTGAAACAGGGCAACAAAGTTGAAAAGCGCGTCATTAAATAACTGAGCAATC
>NZ_CAJMXD010000588.1:0-1132 GCF_905219685.1 Barnesiella sp. CU968 | reverse complement strand
AGAAAATCGCGTAACCAACATGAATACAGAGTTTAACAATTTCGCATTAACAGATTTTAAGAGACGCCAGTGATTATATATTTTGAAGGAATGAAAGTTTTTACCATGACTTCTGCCTGTCTTAACTTGTGTCGCGGGTCACTTCCCCAACACCAGTCAAGAGCTATGGCCTCGAAATCGAGATTTTCTTCAATAAATTCAAGGTCTGAACCGATTTTGGCTCTTTTGTCAGTAGCGTTGACATTGGAGAAGCGGGTGCTTTCAAACATTGTCACATCAAGTTTTATTTTCAGCAGTACAAGGTTGGCACGTCCTTCGCTTTCCTGATGAATACGATATGCCATTGGATGAGATTTACACAGACTCAAACGAACATAATCTTCAAGTCCTTTGTCTCTATCAAGTCCACGGCTTGTATCATTTCCTCCCGGGCTTGGAATCTTCATATCATGTGACAGAAGATATGACCAAGAGTATAGTCCTTTACGTGATTTTATTAATGGAATATTACTTGACTCAGTAAAATGATATAGATAGTATATGCCATTATTGTGTAAAAAGTTTACTATCTCCTGCGCGTCGGATTTAAGAGTAGAAGACAGACCATTCAATCGATTGATCTCCTGTTGCTGGTTCTTCTCTTTTTCACGTAGTTCTTCTTCATATTTTCGTGCACGTTCCCTTCGTTCTTCCTGCTCTCGTAGTTTACGTGCCTCTTCTTCTTGACGTTGGCGTTCTATGGCTTCCGCCCGTTGTTGTGCGGCAAGAGCCTCCTGCTTACGACGCTGTTCCTCTTTTTCGCGTTTTTCTGCTTCTAATTGATTAGACAATTCCGTTATAGCAAAGACAACATCCTTAATAGCGGCATTAATGTCCTTATTCTCAATAAAAGCAGTCTGTTTAGAGATAATGTCAAGACACTCCTTTGCACGGTCAAGATTTCGGTTATTAATAGCCTCTCTTGCCCCTTCTATATTAATCAGCGCAGTCTTTTCTGCCTCTTCAATTTTTCGACGCTCCTCCTCAATTCTCAGTTGAAAGAGTTCTCCCATCGAAGTGATAGCCGCTACATCTTTACTTTCAAAGAGATTAGTAGCCTTAGAACTGTACGATTCCTCTTTTACAGATAAAT
>NZ_CAJMXD010000587.1:0-1152 GCF_905219685.1 Barnesiella sp. CU968 | reverse complement strand
CAGAGATTGGGGGAGTATACGTTATCGGTGTCGCAACCTATCGCATCGAGATTCTTTACGGCATTGTCTCCCGAGCCTTTCCAGTCTGCGAGGAATGCCCAGACGATATCGAAGTTGCTCTGGAAATATATTGTCTCGTTGAGACCCAGATCCTCAAGACCGGTGACAATCATCCTGACTACCGGAGAGGCTGTGCCTGAGTATACGCCGGTAAGAGTCAGGACGTGACCGGTGAAATCCGACAGCTTTATGTCGGTGTTGCAGTCTTCGGCAGTTACCGACATGGTTTTCCCTTCGATATTCAGCTTGGAGCCGTCGAAAATTCCTGTTGCCTTGATTAGGGTTCGCGTGCCGGATTTGTAGCTGTCGATGTCTGCCGTGATGTCGGTGGCGGGAATCGAAGGCACATCTCCGCTTCTGACATCTGTCAGCCTGTCGCAGATCACAAACGGAAGCCTGGTGTCAGAGTCCATCTTTGTTCCGAGCATGCTTATGATCTGTCCGGCACGTGCCTGAGCCGCCTCTCCGGTCACATAAACGAGGTCAGTCCCGTCTGTACCCACAAAACCGTTGTTTGTCTGAGCCAGAACCGCAAGGTTCTCGAACTCTACGGCAGCCTCTTCCTCCATCGCGTTCATGTCGGCAATAGAAGATGGTTTTATATCGCGGAATTTGTCGCCCTCCTGACGCACAGTGACTTCGAAAAAACTACGTTTCTGATCGCCATGGAATTTTAGGACAGCTTTGCGTGGAAGATCGGCAGCTCCGTCACGGATGTTATCAGACACTTCTATCGTGACATCCGTTGTGCCCGCACCTCCGGAGCCGGGTGTGACAGTGATCCAGTCGGGAGCTTCGCATTGCCAGAATCCGTCTGAGACTACGGCGATCATGGTAGGGACAGCATCGGAAACCGGAAATTCAAGACTGCGCGTGCTTCCCATCACAGCTTCGGCGACGCCGCCGTTGTCATCGTTGTCGCAGGAGGTCAGAAGACAGCCGAACGCGACAGCGAGAGATAATAATAATGAATTTATTCTGATTTTCATATCATTCAATTTTTTAACAGTTTCTTAGAAACTGTTTAAATTTAATTCGAAATTTTTTATATAGTGAATCTTGTGGCTTCCTTGAGGTCTTTTATGGTTGTTT
>NZ_CAJMXD010000586.1:0-1158 GCF_905219685.1 Barnesiella sp. CU968 | reverse complement strand
CAAGATGCCGGATTTGAACTGTTTTACTTTGGATTCTGCAATGCGTATGGTTGCAGGCACAGCGAGAAGCATGGGTATCACCGTCAAAGGGGCGTTCCCTGAACTTAACTAATAATCTTCAAGAAAATGGGAAAACTGACAAAAAATCAAAAGTTAGCTTTATCGAAGATTGAACCCGGGAAGGCATACACTTTGGCCGAGGCAGCCGAGAAGGTGAAGGAAGTTTCTTTCGAGAAATTTGATTCTTCATTTGACATCGATGTTCGTCTTGGTGTGGATCCCCGTAAGGCCGACCAGATGGTGCGCGGCGTTGTGTCGCTTCCTCATGGTACAGGCAAGCAGGTTAGAGTGCTCGTATTGTGCGGACCCGACGCTGAAGCGGCAGCCAAGGAAGCCGGTGCCGACTATGTAGGTCTCGATGAGTATCTGCAGAAAATCAAAGAGGGCTGGACTGATATTGATGTAATCATCACTCAGCCGTCTGTAATGGGTAAGCTTGGTCCGTTGGGTCGTATTCTCGGTCCGCGCGGTCTTATGCCTAACCCGAAGAGTGGCACTGTGACTATGGATGTTGCAAAAGCCGTTAAAGAGGTAAAACAAGGTAAGATTGACTTCAAGGTTGACAAAACCGGTATCGTACACGCTTCAATCGGTAAGGTGAGCTTCACCGCCGAGCAGATGCGCGACAATGCCAAAGAGTTTATCAATACTCTCGTGAAGTTGAAACCCGCCACCTCCAAAGGTACATATATCAAGAGCATTTATCTTTCGAGCACAATGGGTCCCGGCATCAAAGTTGAGACCAAATCAGTGGCTGAATAATCTTTAAAAGAAGACGAAAATGAAAAAGGAAGATAAAGCTATTATAATTGCAAACATAGGCGACCAGCTGAAGAACTACAGCTGCGTCTATCTTACACAGACCGCCGGTCTCAATGCCGAGAAGACAAGCGCGCTCCGTCGTGCATGCTTCTCAGGCGACATCAAGATGCTTTGCGTGAAGAACACGCTTCTCAAGGCTGCGTTCGAGGCAAGCGATGTTGATTATTCCGGACTCTATGATCTTCTCCACGGCGAGACCACATTGATGCTCAGCAACACAGGCAATGCTCCTGCTAAGCTCNTCAAGAAGTTCCGCGACAAGACTGACACGCTTCC
>NZ_CAJMXD010000585.1:0-1164 GCF_905219685.1 Barnesiella sp. CU968 | reverse complement strand
TCCTACCTACGCGGTCCTATTCTTTCTCATACGCGATATCTTTGAAAGCGGAAGTAGGTAGATTATCAAACCTATTCAGAATATCAATGGAAATTTTCGCATCCTCTTTGCTGATGCCGGTTACAGGATTAATCTTTATGAAGCCCTCCTCCTGTTCAGGCATGAATATCGGTTCATCCTCAAGTATGATGTAAGGAAGAAAGATTTGTCCGTCAATACATCTTTTTATCCAATTGGCTTTTGAATCGCATTTCTCATCCGGAACGAACACGGCATGCACTTTTCCGGGCAATCCTCGCTTCTCCCACATTTCGATTATCTTATCCTCGCCAAGAACATCACCCCAAGAAGAAATGACGAAAATTTCAGCATTGGTGGCTTCAATAACTTCGGAGAGTCGAGCGACTGCCTTCGGGCAAAATAACGGGCCATACTCATCTTTTGTGGTTTTGCCTTCTATGGCAAGCTGAGCCTGATATTGCTTCGTGTTGAGAACTCCGTCAAAGTCAAGGAAATATATTTAACCATAATACTCTTGGCAACCCTGTTAAAATCGTTATTCGGGAGTGTATAGAATGGACCTCTTGAGATATATTCAAGCCATTTTGAAAAGCCTTCTTCTTGCATTTTATGAGTCTTGATGCCGTAGAGAGTTGACCAGTACAAGAGATGACCAACCATTTCATCAATATCTCTTTCCTTCATATCTTTATAGCGGCACTCAATCTCAACCTCTCTGCTGACAAGCCACTCCTGAGGATCAGGTGCCCCCTTGATATACACGTTGCCGTTTGAGCCGAGCAATGCATAAATCTTTTTATTGGAATGGGAACTGTCTTCTTCCATTTCGCACACATCCTGATATACGGCTTGATAAAGAGGACGAGTCTCTTCCAGCTCTTGATAGGTATCGTGTAAGGTTTTCCATACCTCTGCGAAATCCGATTGCTTAAAGTATTCTTGATATTTCATAACTTCTGTGTTTAATTCATGGACAAAGTTATAAGAAGGCTGTATCAGATTCGGTGACAACCTGAAAAACATTCACAATATTCAAAAAAAGTCAGATTTTTTTTATGAGTATAAATTAAGAGCTTGTTTAAAAATAAAAGTGAATTTGGGGACGTAGGCTTGGAGCAGGTTTCTTCTTGAGGTGAAGGAGCA
>NZ_CAJMXD010000584.1:0-1176 GCF_905219685.1 Barnesiella sp. CU968 | reverse complement strand
CCCCCACCTCAACGACAGACCTTTCTTCCTCGAACCTTACAACGAGCTTAAGAACTTAATCAACAATAACAGCTTATGAAGAATCTGCTACTCACGGCGGTCTTAGGATGCGCCGCCATCACAGCCTCGGCGGAATCACCCCGCTGGCTGCGCAATGTCGCAATTTCTCCCGACGGGGCTACAGTCGCCTTTACTTACAAGGGCGATATTTTCACGGTTCCGGTGAAGGGAGGCAAAGCCACCCAGCTAACTTCCAACCCGGCTTACGACACCGCACCGATATGGAGTCCTGACGGCTCGAAAATCATTTTCTCCAGCAACCGCGAGGGTTCAATGGATATTTTTTCCATCAACGCCACCGGCGGAACTCCGGTAAGGCTGACCACCAACAGCGGATCGGAGACCCCGATAGCTTTCCTCAATGACCACGAGATTCTTTTTTCGACCTCAGGCATGCCCTCCAGGGAGTCTTCACGCGCCCCTTTCCTTAACCAGACATGGAAACTCGACATCTCCGAACCGGGATTGCGCCCGCAGCTCTTCCTCTCACTTCCGATGGGAGCTGCAAGCGTGTCGGAATCAGGCAAAGTGCTCTATCAGGACAAGAAGGGTTTCGAGAACATATGGCGCAAGCACGAACGTTCTTCCGGCACTTCCGACATATGGCTCTACGACAACGGCAGATTCACCCAGCTGACAAAATTCAACGGACATGACCTCAACCCGGTCTGGAAGGCAGACGGAAATTCCTTCTTCTTCATCAGCGAGGAAGACGGCACTCTCAATGTGTATGAGGCAACCGCAGACGGCAAAAGCAAGAAACAGCTGACCAGGTTTGCCAAACACCCGGTGCGCCACCTTTCCGCCGCCGGCAACGGCACACTCGCGTTCTCATGGGACGGTGACATATACACAATGCGCCCAGGCAGCGAGCCACAGAAACTCGCAGTGGAAATCATCGCCGACCAGTATGACGGAGACCGTGTGAAGTATTTCACCGACCGCGGCGCCACGACCATGGCAGTCTCTCCCTCCGGCAATGAGCTTGCTTTCGTTATACGCGGCGATGTATACGTGACAGATGCCAAATACAAGACTACCAAGAGAATCACCGACACTCCGGCACAGGAACGTTATGTGTCTTTCTCAAAAGACGGACGCACACTTGTATATGAC
>NZ_CAJMXD010000583.1:0-1187 GCF_905219685.1 Barnesiella sp. CU968 | reverse complement strand
TTAACAAAGTTACAGGCAAAAGCGAATCCGCGCCGAACGAAAGCGGAAAAGAGATAAGTCAGGAGGCTGTGCTTCCCCACGACCGCGAACACATAGCGGCTAAAAAGGAAATCAAGACCTACACCTCGGAAGAGATAGCGAAAGGTGTGGTCAAGGGAGACTGGGCGATAGAGAAGGTTTACGGCAAGAATGCCGTAGGCGAGAAAGCTCCTTTCCTCAAGTTCGAGCCTTCGGAAGGACGCGTATACGGCAACAACGGCTGCAATATGCTTAACGGCGGATATAAATATAACGCCGCCGACAGCACGATAACTTTCACAAAGTTGGCGACAACCATGATGATGTGTGCCAAGGAAGGAATAACCGATTATGAGATAAACAGGGCTCTCGATGCGACAAGATTCTACACATGGGAGATCAAGGGCGATGACTACTATCTGTATTTCCTTGACGCAGACAAAAATAAGGTTATGGAACTAATGCATCAGAATTTCGATTTCCTCAACGGGGCGTGGAATGTGACCCGCATCAACGACACCAGGGTCACGAATCCCGATGTGCAGCTCGTGATTGACGTGCCGGAAGGGAAAGTGCACGGCAACACCGGATGCAACATCCTCAACGGATCGCTTGAGACAGACATGGAGGCTGCAAACTCGATTTCATTCAGCTCGATTGCGACAACACGCATGGCATGCCCGCCGGAAAACAATGAGACCGAACTCTTGGTAGCGCTTGAAGAGGCTTCGACCGCGAAACCGATAAGTCCCAAAGAGGTGATACTCCTCAACAGTCAGGGAAAACAGATTCTGCTCCTCACCAGAGCCGCCGACTGACTTGATTTAAGGCAATGATATAATATCAAGACTAATAAAGGGGATTTGAATCAAATCCCCTTTATTCGTCCTCCCAGTCAAGATAAAAATCATCTGCCGTGTAACTCTCCTCTTTGAAACGGGAAAGTTCACGGCTGTCTCTTTTCGTGGGTCGTCCCAGTCCCTTGCGTCTGTCAACAAATCCTGAGATGCGCGTCATCTCGAGCAGCTCATATTGCTCGGGAGCTGTCACATTCTCCAGATATTCGGGCACAAGCTTCGCACCGAGACGGTTGCCTGTAACTTTCAGCACACGGAAAGAATAAGTGATCGGCGGCTTTTTCACATCGATCACGTCACCCTCCTTTATGC
>NZ_CAJMXD010000582.1:0-1197 GCF_905219685.1 Barnesiella sp. CU968 | reverse complement strand
CAGCACAAATAGCAAATTGCCATCCAACTCTTGACCTCGAATTTGATTAACACTTTTTAAGAGACACTAGTGTAAATCTATAATCAAATCATAGTATTCAAGCGAATGCTCAGATCTCATGTCTGCAATAATTTCCATCTGTAATTTTGACGGGACTTGATTTGCTGTTGTTTTATTCGGAAACAAAAATATGTCTTTACATAACTTGTCAAGTCTTGACAACCTTTTCTTTACCAGATAACGTTCCTCTTTTGTTAATGATCCAATCTCTCCTGATATGTTTTTGGTGAGGCTTTCTGATAAATTTTTACAATCCAATTGAAGCGAGACAATCTGCTTCTTCAATTCATCTGCCTTCTCGATAGCAGATAGTCTATCCAAACGAAGCAAATTATTGTCGTCTGTTAGATTTTTAACGTCAATTCGCAACAATTCCGTTTGCTCGGATAATGATGTTATTTCGGAATCTTTCTTTTTAGCCACTTTTCTGCCAAACCAGATAATTAATATGATTATCCCGGTCAACCCCAATATTCCTAATGTTGTCAACAGAGTTTGATATGCGCTTTCTGATTTTATATCATAAAGTTCAGATGTATAATTTTCTGTAATGTCGGAAAGAGGTATTCCGATAAGAGCGTCATTTGAAATATCTGTCAGAACATTATTATAATGTGTTGAAAATCTCAATATACTGTCTTTATTCCCTTCAATACCTGCCATCAAATTTTCGAGCATGGCTACATATAGAGTGTCAGCCCTATAATCGAGATTGGCCTTCGCGGAATCCAAAAATTGTCTACCAGCCGCAAGATTGTGTTTTCTTAGGTATGATTCGGATAACCTGCACCAATTATAGGCTTTCATATCGTACCCGTCCGCCATCAGGTTTCTGTATATGGCTATACAGCTGTCCGACATTCCCGACTTACTGAATGCCTGAGCTTTATTAATCAAAATTAAATGACGAAAAGATGAATCATCAAGCATTAACAAAGAGTCTGAATTATTACAAAGCTCAATAACAGATTCATATTCTTTGTTGTTGTTCAAAGCCTCAGCTATATATACATTCATCCATGACGAACGCTCATGAGAAGAATCTGAAACCGCTTTCTCATTGTGGCGTCCTGAAAAATATTGACGGGTCAGAGGGTTTGAGATTATGAATGAATGTTAAACAGTCCGAAGACTGTG
>NZ_CAJMXD010000581.1:0-1198 GCF_905219685.1 Barnesiella sp. CU968 | reverse complement strand
GGCGGGAATCCGCATGTTGAAGATGAAATTCTCGCGAGCCATCTGCGTCATGTAGTTGAGAAAACGGCGCAGCTTCTCACGACCCAGTGATGATGCGGCATCGCCTATTTCACGCAGTTTGCCGGGCTTCTTGGCATATGCCGCCCGCATAATGTCCTGAAAAAGCTTCTGGAACTCGTTGCGTTCGCCCGAATGCGACGCAAGTTCATCGGCTTTTGCCACCCTTCCCTCAGACAGGCGTGCCACAGTGCGTGCGGTGGCATCGTCAAGATGATATTTCTCTTTTACGTATCTCTCTATCAGAGGTTGCCCGGCAGGATGCATGTTGAAGCGTCGGGTACGCGACGAGATTGTCGGCAATACCTCCGATTCGTTATTTGAGACAAGAAGGAAAACGGTTCCCTCCGTAGGTTCTTCGATTACCTTGAGGAGTTTGTTTGCAGCCGCCGGCTGGAGTTTCTCCGGAAGCCATATCACAAAGAACTTGTATTTTGAGGTAAAAGAGGAGTATGCTTCGCCACGCACGATGTTGTCGGCATCGTTTACATATATTATAGGCTGTGAATTGCCCGCATCAATTATTTCTATCCATTTTTCCGGAGGCATCCACGGATACTCGTCGAGCAAGTGTTTCCAGGAATCTATACGGTCTTCCGACAATTCAATTTTCTGAGCCTTGTTTTTGACAATGGGGTATATGTAGTGAACGTCGGGATGGTTGAAAGAGAGATGCTGCCGGCAGGAGGCACATTGCCCGCATGGTTCTCCGTCGCGAGGTGAAGAACAGTGTGCATATTGCATGAATGCGCGTGCCACACACATTTTCCCGATGCCGGAAAGCCCGCATAGCATGATGGCATGCGGCATGTTGTTGCTGTCAGCCAGATCGCGCAGGTCCTGCTTGACGTTTGATTGTCCGGGAATGTCAGAGAAATTCATGTCGTAATAGTTTATACTTGTGTATGCGGAGAGCCTCTCATATTTTATGACATACAAAGTTAGTAAAAAAAATCCACGTTTTGCCGATAATCGGATAGAATTAGTCACTATGTTTGCATTTTGTCTTGACTCATGCGGAATGCACCGGAAAAGACGGCTTCCGGCGGGTTTCGTAAAGGCGCAAAAAAAATTGATTGTCGTCCCGACAACCAATCTCACGTTAACCTTAAAATCTAATACCATGAAAAACTCACTGCAA
>NZ_CAJMXD010000580.1:0-1202 GCF_905219685.1 Barnesiella sp. CU968 | reverse complement strand
CTATATGGGAGTGATCATAAAGGGTAAATATAAAGGTGAAAGCGGCTATTACAAAGTCGTTATGCTCGACAGCAAAGGAACACCCTATAACATTGTGCGTAACCACCGGTACATAATAACCATCAGCGATGTTACCGAAAGAGGGTATTCAGACATCTCCACTGCTGTCTCTTCCCTCCCTTCGAATGCTTTGAAAGCTACACTCGTAGACGTAAATCCCGATTATTCATCGATAACCGGCGACAGCCAGTATCTTATGAGAATGGACTGCAACACTTCCGAAGTGTATGGAACGCATCCCGGCAATACGCAACTCAACAATATAGTCATAGCTTCTGTATATAGCGACCGAGACATTACACCTTCTGTAATCATACCTGATGACGCTTCCTGGATTTCGGGAATAAGGGCTGCCGCTGAAGGTGGCAACAAATATTCCATAATAGCCAGCATGATCTCCGACGGTGAAGACCATGAAACCGACATCACCGTGAGAAGCGACAATCTCGAACTCCCCCTTAAACTCAAATGGCATGTCAATGATACGTTCCGCAGAGGCGCCGGATCATATACTGTAAACCTTATAAACGCGGGAGAGAAATACTGGAATATAAAAGTTAAAGGAGGACAGACCGCTTCACCTTGGTTCGGTATGATAAACTCAGGTGAAAACCCTATAAACGTTATTGGCACAACCGGATTCGTCACAGAAATCAACAGCCGTTACGACCCCGGAGCATATCTCCACATAAATTATGGAGAAAACAACACGGCACGTTTGCACAAGACCTGCGAGGCTCCCGACGGCTCTCCCGTCTCGGCAAACCTGACAGTGGTGAGACATCGGTAACGAATCTGATTTCTTTTAATCATACAAATCATTTCCTTTAATAATACGGAGAGGAGCGCGACATGAGTCGCGCTCCTCTCGCTGCAATATAATGGCAGTCTTTTAAGAATCTTTATATACAAAAATATATCTGGATATTAGGAGACTGATTTTAATTGTTATATCTTTGCAAAAGAAAAAACAGGCACGCTCCAGGAGACCGGCTGTCTTCGAGACCTGTCTGTAAAGGAACGCGCCCTGAATGAGAAAACTTAAAAAAAAAAAGATATAAGTAAGTGTTGGAAATTAGCTTATATTAAATTTTAGGAGATTTTGAGATGATTTCATGATTCCGAAGAAGAAGCATAGCGGG
>NZ_CAJMXD010000579.1:0-1204 GCF_905219685.1 Barnesiella sp. CU968 | reverse complement strand
AAGAAATCCGATATATTCTTCTCCACTAAAAACGAACGTGGCGAATGGCAAAGACCGGAACCGGCGGAAGGGGAACTGAATACGGATGCCGACGAAGGAGTGGTAAGTTTTTCGCCCGACGGTCAGACAATGTATCTTACAATGGCGCGAAGATCGCTGAATTCCGACACTTCTGTGGAAATCTACACTTCCCGCCGTTCGGATGCCTCATGGAGCGCACCTCAGAAATATGAAATCACTGCTGACACTTTATCCGCCTACGGACACCCGGCGGTGTCGCCTGACGGAACGTACCTCTATTTCTGCTCAGACATGCCGGGAGGCTTCGGAGGGAAAGACATATGGCGAATCAATCTTAAATCGCCGACAGGGTCATTGGAAAATATGGGCGAGCAGATAAACACATCTGGCGATGAAATGTTTCCATATGTGCGCACTGACTCTTTACTCTATTTTTCTTCCGACGGACATCCCGGTTTCGGAGGTCTCGACCTTTTCCGGGCAACCCTCAACAGCACCGGTCAGCGATGGAGCGTGGAGAACATGGGCATACCGATCAACAGTCCGGGGGATGATTTCGGTATAACCTTCGGGGAAGGCGAGTCGGGTTTTTTCAGTTCCAACCGCCGCGATGCACGTGGATATGACAGCATCTATAGCTTTGAACTGCCGGAAATTAAAGTAACCATATCGGGATATGTACTGGACAAGGACGAGGAACCCGTGCCAAACGCAATAATAAGAATAGTCGGTGACGATGGCTCAAACCAGAAAGAGATCGCACGCGATGACGGCTCTTTCCGGTTCAGGCTCGAAAGAGGGGTTAAATATGTCATGAAAGCGGGAGCCAAGGGATATCTGAATGTCAAGCAAGAATTTACTTCAGGCATGGAAGAGGAAAACGCCGATTATGGCGTTGATTTCATCTTGGCTGCCATCAATAAGCCCCAGGTTGTGGAAAACATCTTCTATGACTTCGACAAAGCCTCCTTGCGACCTGAGTCAAAGACGGCTCTTGACGAAATGGTCACTATCCTCAATGAAAATCCGAATGTCACTATCGAGATGGGCGCGCATACAGACCGCAAAGGTTCTGATGAATACAATATCGAATTGTCAAACAGACGAGCCAAAAGCGTTGTCGATTATCTGATTGCGGCAGGTATAGATCCCGGTCGTCTCACTTGGAAGGGGTATGGGGAAT
>NZ_CAJMXD010000578.1:0-1206 GCF_905219685.1 Barnesiella sp. CU968 | reverse complement strand
CAAAACATGCTACCGCATGTATCACATCCTTGGCCACAACGCCGTAAGCTCCGACATTCTCAAGCGCCGAAGGACCTGCCTCTCCGGGGATATGCGCAAGATTCTCCACTCCCGCAAGATTCCGTTCAAGACACCAATCCACAAAGTCAGTCCATTTTTCTCCGGCACCGGCTATGGCATACACAGTTTCGTCATCTTTGCGATATTCCTTAATGCCCTTTATTGCCGAATGCAGCACAAGACCGCCGAAGTCTTCAAGAAAAAGCAGATTGCTGCCTCCTCCGATGTGAAGGACCTCGTTGTTCATAAATTCCTCTTTTCTTGACAATGCCAGAAGCTCTCTCTCTGATGAGTACTCGGCAAAATATCTTGCCTTCACCGGAATACCGAAGGTTGTGAAGGATGTTATATCTTTGTTTTCTATGATTTCCACCATACTTTTATCTATTTTTCTGATCGTATTTCTTCAGAAACGCCCAGAAAACTGTTAAATCAATTTTTTAATTCCTGAACGACACAAGCAACCCGTCCTGAAACCTCAGATATGAGCCATTTGGATATTGCCAGAAATCAATTNTGGAATTCCAGTCATGACCGGAATTGACATCGGTCGGATTACCAAGAGAAAGTTTGCATTCCTCTTTTGTCATACCGAGCCTTACTTTTCCCTGTTGAATCAGCGACCACACCTCTTTGTCAATGCCGGGATAACGCTCCTTTGGATCGGAAAGGCTGAATATATTCTGGAAAGTCCGGCTTTCCATACCGGCTGTTCCTACATTCATATACAACATGGCAGGTGCGCCCTTTTCATCAGTTATATTTATACAGAGGGGAAATACCATCGTGCCGGGACGGACATCCGTGATTTCTACCGGCACGAATTTGCGTCCGTCTATCCGGGTACCGTCAAAGTCATACCATAACTGTGATCTGGTCCAGACTTTCCTGCCGACAAGCAGATCTCTGACACTGTCAACAAGTTCCAGATCTATAAGCATAGGCACATCCATACTCGAAATTGCCTTGCCTGCATACTCAAGACTCTTCCCTGTGGAATACTGCAATGTATTAGATCCGTTTCTGAACACTATAACAGCTTCATCAGAACCTCCCGGAGTCGTTTTCATGGTTACCCCTGCATATTCAATCGTTTTTCCTCCGAGTTTCGCCTCTTCCGGATTTACAGAATTGGGATCAAACACA
>NZ_CAJMXD010000577.1:0-1211 GCF_905219685.1 Barnesiella sp. CU968 | reverse complement strand
CGGTAGGATACATGTATTTGGCATTGGCACGCTTGCGGACCTCATTCACATCGGCAGCGGCGCCGCCTGCATTACCCTGATAAAGCCTTGCCTCCGCACGGAGAAGATAAGTCTCTGCGAGACGGAAGATGTAGCAGTTACCGTTGGAACCCAATGTGGCACCCTGGAAATCGTTGGATCCAAGACTTGCTTCTTTCTCGGCATCAAGCATATAGACCTTATAATAAGGGAAGTCGAACCAGCTGCGGATTGTGTCGGTGCAAAGGAGCTGTCCTTTTTCGCGTATTAACTTTCCGCTCTTGCTTACCACATCCTCTGGAGCGTAAAGCATCAGATTCTGTTTGTAATATTTAGTAGCGGGGTTGTCATATGTCATATCTTCCATACGCATCCAGTTTCCGACAGCAGGGTTATGGCGGAGATCCTGATGGTCCTCTTTGTTGTCATCAAAACCGGGATATACCCAGAGTGTGCGCTGAGCCCAGTCAGTGGGACGTGTCACGCCGATGCCGCGACCGGTCGCACGCAGCCAGTCGGTCTCCACATTATATTTGCTGTCACTTCTGGCAAGATACAGGAGTCCGTTTCCGGAAGCGCCATCCGCAGTAAGTATGTTACCGCGATAATGAGGGAGCAGAGTGCGTGCCCATACGAGTTTCTGGAAAGCCTGTTCGGAAACATTCACGAAACCGAGGATATACTCCGTGTTTGCCGCCAAGATCTTGTTTTCAGGACGATGAAGATCCCAGATGACATTGCGCTCTATCTTCCAGGTCTTTGCCTCACCGGGTTTGATATCCTTTCCGAATGTGGAGCGCATGAGTGAGCGTCCGCTTTGTTCGATCAGGATTGTTGCCTGATTCTCAGCCTCGCGGAACTGACCGTCGGCGAGAAGAGCCTTGATGTAGAGATGACGGCATGCCTCCTTGTTGATTGAACCCCACTGGTTCATTTCATTCTGAGAAGGAACCCATTCCACAGCCTGCTTTAGGTCTTCCACAATTTTCTTTACAACCTCGCTCTGCGGACAGGAGATATAATTTTTCTTCGGACCTGTCGGAAGTGTGGTTACCAAAGGTATGTTGCCATACCAGAAAGTAAGGTTGTAGAAAGCCCATGAACGGTGGAATAACGCACGTCCTTTGTATTCATTCTTGACATCCTGGGATAGAGTCTCCACTCCGTCCACATAGTCAAGGATAGTGTTGGCC
>NZ_CAJMXD010000576.1:0-1219 GCF_905219685.1 Barnesiella sp. CU968 | reverse complement strand
TCCCAGCTCAGGAGCCGGCTTGCTGACGGTAACTTCAAGTTTCGTAGAAATCACCTTTTTTCTCCGTTGATGGGGTGTCTTGTCACTATCGGTTTCGGTGCTTCGGCAGGTGCCGAAGGTCCCTGCGCATTTTCCGGAGCGGCGATAGGAGACAGGGTTGCGAGACTTATGAAATTTTCACCATCGGCGACACGTATATTGTTCGGTTGCGGAGCTGCCGCAGGGATAGCCGGAATTTTCAAATCTCCGCTCGGCGGTGTTTTTTTTGCCATTGAGGTTCTTAGAATGGAAATGTCAGTGATCGGCATGGTATCTCTGACCTGCGCGTCTCTGTCGGCTTTCGGAGTTGCTTATGTGCTCGGTGGGTATACATGGAATGTCAGGATTCTGACAGACATGCACTTTATTCCCGACCATTTCGGATGGATAGCGCTTTTAGGAATTGTATGCGGTTTTTATTCGATCTATTATTCTTATACACTCTCCCTTGCCTCGCGGTTTTTAAGAATGCTTGGGAATGTATGGCTCAGGGGGGCGCTCTGCGGACTTGGACTCGGAATAGTCATCATGATGTTTCCGGCAATGTTCGGAGAGGGATACGATGTGGTCTCAAATATTGTTAACGGGGTGTATTACAGGCTTGTGGAATACGGGCCGTTTTTCAGGGATCTTCCCAGGCTTCCGCTTTTGCTCGGAATCATAACAGCGATGCTGCTGCTGAAAGGAGCTGTGGTTGGTGCCGTGAACAGTGGCGGGGGTGTTGCCGGAGAATTTGTGCCTGCGATTTTTGCAGGATGTCTGTTAGGTTTTATGTTCGCATCAGTAAGCAACATTTACGGTATCGGTCTTCCGATAGAGAATTTCGCACTGATCGGAACAGCTGCGGTAATGGCAGGCACCATCAAGGCTCCGCTTATGGCTATTTTCATAGCTGCTGAGGTCTCTGACCGTTATGGGTTCATACTTGGCTTTATGCTTGCTGCCGGAATCTCGTATGGAATAGTGATGGTCCATTCGCTCCTGATTTCAACACGAAAAACGCGTGCTACGCGGCGCGAGTGATCAGTCAGCCCTCAGGTAATACGCTATTATGTCGAATTTCACGTCAAAGGGGTTGCCCTTTCTTTTCGAGGGATTGCTTTTATAGTAATAGAAACTCTTCTGGGTGTCCCAGCTCTGTATATCCGCTTTTCGGGTCTCCCCTGCAGGGATGCTGCAT
>NZ_CAJMXD010000575.1:0-1224 GCF_905219685.1 Barnesiella sp. CU968 | reverse complement strand
ATCCATGATTTTTGGGTTGCTCCGCNAAATTAACACCGCCCAGCCGGTCAGGCAAGGCGGTTTATGGGACGTTTACTGACTAAGGATAATTAAAAAATGCCGGATTTATCCGGCATTTTTTAATTATCTGTCCATTTTAGAAACGTTCAAGAACAGTTTCTATAAGATGCCTTACTTTAGGTTTATAGTCTGTATTTGCGTTGTTAAGCCTGCGTTCGGCAATGATGCAGCATACAGTCATCGCACGGTGTCCGAGGAGTTTTGCCATACCTTGGAGACATGCTGATTCCATCTCGAAGTTTGTAATCGGTCGACCGTTGAACCGGAAGCTTTCGATTTTCTCGTTCAGATTGGGGTCAGCCAGTTTCAGACGCACCATTCTTCCTTGCGGAGCATAGAAGCCTACAGCTGCAATTGTAAATCCTCGCACCATGTCATCACGACCAATTCTCTCTACAAGCTCAGCATCGGCATCTACAGTGTAAGGGGCTGCCCATGTCTCTTTCCATTCCGTATGTTTGCAGAATTCGCGTTCAAACTCAAGATCGCACACTTTATCACGGTCGGCGTAGAAATTCAGAATGCCGTCGAATCCCATGCCTTTTTCTGCTATTACGAAATCACCAATGTGCAAATCCTCCTGTAATGATCCGGAAGTTCCGATACGCACGATGTTGAGAGTGCGATGTTCCTGTTTTATTTTCCGGGTCTTGAAATCTATGTTGGCAAGAGCGTCAAGTTCGGTAACGACAATCTCAATGTTGTCCGGACCTATGCCATGAGAAATGACCATCATCGGTTTCCCCTTGTATGTGCCGCCTATCGCATGAAACTCTCGTGACGAGACATTATAATCTATCGAATCAAAATATGACGCCACCATATCCACTCTGCCGGGATCTCCGACAAAAATGATATTGTCTCGGAGTTGTTCCGGAGTGAGGTGAATGTGAAAAACAGAACCGTCCTCATTGATTATGAGTTCGGAAGCGGGTATAATTCTATCGTCTGTCATAAAATGCATTTAATAATAAAATTTTAAAATGTCCATAGCAGATATTGATGTCAGATCATGACTTTAATTAATTGTAGTCTTGGAAACTGTTTAAATCAGGCATCAATATGCTGGTATGAAAGTTCAATCTCAGATAAGTAAGTGTTGGAAATTAGCTTATATTAAATTTTAGGAGATTTTGAGATGATTTCATGATTCCGAAGAAGGAG
>NZ_CAJMXD010000574.1:0-1245 GCF_905219685.1 Barnesiella sp. CU968 | reverse complement strand
CAAACACCCCGATCGAAAAATACCGCGACCTGCTTCCCGACCGCTGGAAACCCTCACAAAAATAGCCGCCCAAAATCCGGACGGCTATTTTTTAAGCTATACCTGCTATCGCGGACGATTGTACCTACAACCATCGACCCCCACAATCAGTGAGTGCATCTTGACGGCTCTCCTGTCGCTCCGA
This sequence comes from Barnesiella sp. CU968, assembly GCF_905219685.1. NCBI lineage: Bacteria > Pseudomonadati > Bacteroidota > Bacteroidia > Bacteroidales > Barnesiellaceae > Barnesiella > Barnesiella sp. CU968. The sequence continues at coordinate 1,061 of NZ_CAJMXD010000574.1, read as the reverse complement.
CCATGTTTGGGAACATAGAGATTACGCCAGAACAATAGCAACTATATGTCAAGGGCTACACCATCCATGTAGGAGACGCATATATCAGGTTCAACCCCGAAACCAAAGAACCAAATGCTTCACGCCACAACATTGACATAATGACCGGCGGTGGAATGCCTTTCGCACCGGGAGTTCATCCCGAATATGAGGCATTCTACAACGGTCTAAGCGGTTTCAACAAAGAGGGGTTCAAACGCTTCCGTCGCTCACACCCCACGCTGACAAATCAGGAAGCAATGTCGATGTTCAAACTCAACTACGGCCACTCCCGGCACATGGGAATATCCCACGGACTCTAATAACAACCGCCACCGAGAGAAGCATCAGCCTCCCTCGGTGGCGGTTTTACCAAGTTCCCGACATTTCAGTCGGATACTTGACTATAGATGATTAAGCTGTTTTATCTGTCTGGTCTATTATCTATCGGCCACCGGCTGTTGAACGGTTAGCATTGGCATCGACATCTATAAGTTTCTGTGCTCCGCGTTTCTGACGTCCCCATTGCAAGTTATAGGATACAGATATATAAGGAATGCGAAGGTCAACGCGCATGTGCTTTACATTCGAGTTGTATTGATTGAGTTGCTTGGAACCTTGGTCATACTTCCCGAATGGCATCAGCATACCGATTCCAAACTGCCATTTATTCCAATTATATGACAGGTTGATAATAGATAAATCCTCGCGCCAAGAGATTCTTTCTCCGTACAAAGTTCGTGCCGACTTGGTGTATTGGGCGGAGAGCACAAATCCATAATGACTTAACATGAGTTGAGCGTTACCACTCCAATTGTGGTTGTATAAGTTGTAGCCGGAGCCTTTCATGCGCTCGGCACGATATTCGATACTTCCTGCGGCAGTGAGCCATTCCGGTATGATTTCCACCTGCGGCGAGAGATTAAACACAATGTTTTGAAGTCCGCGGCTATTCTCAAACGTGGTGATCAGGCGGTCATTATCCCAATAGAGACGAGGCGCGATAGCGTCGGGTGATGAAAATGCACGAATACCGAATGTGC
>NZ_CAJMXD010000573.1:0-1261 GCF_905219685.1 Barnesiella sp. CU968 | reverse complement strand
GTTTCCCGTAGAATCCATCGATATCTACAGGCATACCCATCATTTCCTGAAACTCACGAAAAATTCCTACCCATGCATTCAAATCTGACGTGCAGTTGTTGCAATGCACCATGGCAACGAGCGAACCGTCGGGAGTAGTAACCATATCTATCATCTCATATGGCTTTGAAAGCTCTTTCTCCACGACAATCATCGAAAACGAAGACGTGCCGGCGGATACATTTCCTGTGCGCTGCTTCACGGCATTGGTCGCGACCATACCTGTACCGGCATCACCTTCCGGCGGGCACACAGGCACACCGGACTTCAGATTACCGGATATGTCAAGATGCCGTGCACCCTCTTCCGTCAGGACACCTGCATTTTCACCCGCCAACAGACATTTCGGCAGAATATCTTCAAGCTTCCAAGGGTATGAATATGGAGCCACAAGTTCATCAAACTGCTTTATCATACGTGACGAGTAGTTCTTTGTCTCCGGGTCAACAGGCAACATTCCTGAAGCATCTCCAATGCCCAGAACTCTCTCACCCGTAAGTTGCCAATGTATATAACCGGCAAGTGTGGTAAGAAAATCTATTTCTCCAACATGCTCCTCTTTGTTAAGAATCGCCTGATATAGATGAGATATGCTCCAACGTAACGGTATGTTGTAATTGAAAAGTTCAGACAATTCGGCTGCGGCAACTCCGGTATTGGTATTTCTCCAGGTGCGGAACGGCACAAGAATTCTGCCGTTTTTGTCAAACGGCATATATCCATGCATCATCGCACTGACTCCGATAGCGGAAAGCGTTTCAATCTCCACACCATATTCTTCGACCACATTGGCTCTCAGATCTCGATAACAATCCTGCACTCCGAACCATATGGCGTCAATGCTGTAAGTCCAGAGATTGTCGACAAGCTGGTTTTCCCATTCATGAGAACCCTGGGCAATAGGACGGTTATCCTCATCTATCAATACAGCCTTGATGCGGGTAGACCCGAGTTCTATTCCGAGCACTGCCTTACCCTGTCTTATTGTTTCTTTAGCATCCATGATCAGCAGGGATTAGCAAAGAGACTTGTTGAGCATGTAATATACCTCATTCCAGCGAAGTGTATTCTTGAACTCAGGTATAGTCGTGTTCTTGTCTATAACAGCCATCTCTATGCCAGCAATCTCAGCATAATCCTCCCAATATTCCTGAGAAAGATTATATGAGAAGCAAGAATGGTGTGTGCCTCCTGCAAGAATCCATGCACCTGCCCCTGTCTC
>NZ_CAJMXD010000572.1:0-1267 GCF_905219685.1 Barnesiella sp. CU968 | reverse complement strand
TGTGGAGAGTCGTGTTAAATAAGTGTTAAAATCTGCAAATCATTTGTACAGCAACATAGAAGCCCGCTATGCTCCTTTGCCTTAAATGGATTTTATCCCGGAGTGAGCCGCCCCAAATTTCACTTTTATTTTTAAACAAGCTCTAAAGTTTTTTTGTGACCTTTTTAAACTTTTTTTAAGAAATTGTGTCATAAAGAAGTGCTCGCCCGACAGCCATATGCACAACTACAGGTAAACAATCATTGGAAAATTCCACAAACAAACATGAAAAAAGCAATACTTGTATTGACACTTCTGCTTCTGATTTCCACGCTGTCCGAGGCTGCGGTTGTCAGAGGAAAAGTAGTTGATTCGGATTCCATGCCTCTGCAAGGCGTGACATCCCAGATAATAGCTTATCCTGATTCCGTAAGGAAGGGTTATATGATAACTACGGCTCAGGGAAATTTCTCTTTCAAAGGTATAACGCCGGGTAACTATGTCATAAACCTCACGATGGTAGGCATGGACGATATCCGTAAAATAATAGAAGTTCGCGACACCACCACTGTTCTTGACCTCGGAACCCTGAAGATGACGGAGACATCTGTCACTCTCGATGATGCTGTGGTTACAGCGGTAAAGGCGGCGGTTGTCGCCAAGCAGGATACCATTGAATTCAATGCGGGTTCGTTCAAGACACAGGCAAACTCTTCTGTGGAGGATCTTCTGAAAAAACTGCCCGGTGTAGAGGTCGATTCCGAGGGGACTATCACTTCCGGAGGCAAGACTGTCACAAAAATACTTGTTGACGGCAAGGAATTCTTTGGCGATGACACAAAGATGGCAACCAAGAATCTTCCGTCGGATCTTGTGGATAAAGTGCAGGTTGTAGACAGGAAAAGCGACCTTGCAAGAATCACCGGGGTTGATGACGGCGAGGAAGAGACTATAATCAATCTTACGGTAAAGAAGAATATGAAAAACGGTTGGTTCGGCTCAGTAGAAGGCGGTTACGGAACCGACAAAAGATATGAAGGCAAATTCAATGTCTCCACGTTTACTGACAATAACCAGATATCATTAGTGGGGGGTGCCAACAATACTAATAATCTCGGGTTTATGGATTCAGGAAGAGGAAGGTTCTCAAGTTTCGGATCATCAGGGGGCATCACCTCGTCGCAGCAGCTCGGACTGAATTTCAATCTCGGCAAGAATGACAATCACTGGCGTCTCTTAAAATCTGTTAATGCGAAATTGTTAAACTCTGTATTCATGTTGGTTACGC
>NZ_CAJMXD010000571.1:0-1277 GCF_905219685.1 Barnesiella sp. CU968 | reverse complement strand
CAGCACAAATAGCAAATTGCCATCCAACTCTTGACCTCGAATTTGATTAACACTTTTTAAGAGACACTAGTGAAATATTTTCGTTCTTTTCCTTGAACTGCACCAAGAAACGAAGCTGACTTTGCATAAGCAACAATCCATTCGTGGTCTTGTGAAATGCCAAAAGGCACATCGGTTTTTGCCGTTCGTTTACGCCAAGGGAATGAAGCGATAAAGTTGTCTTCACCGAAAATCTCGTCACATATTTTTGAGAGATTTTCTTTTTCGTTATCATCTATCGAGATAAAGATAACACCATCATCGGTAAGCAAGTCGCGAGCGACTTTAAGGCGAGGATAAATCATATTGAGCCAATCGGTGTGAAAGCGACCATTGGCCTCTGTGTTACGCTGCATGGGGTCGATAGTTTGGTTGCCCTCGGCATCAAACAGACCACTGGTTTGCTCGAAGTCCTCCTTACCCTGAGCGAAATCGTCGTTATAGACGAAATCGTTACCTGTATTATAGGGAGGGTCGATGTAAATCATCTTGACCCGACCGAGGTATGTTTCGCGAAGGACTTTGAGAACATCGAGATTGTCGCCCTCGAGATAGAGGTTTTCGGTTGTATCGAAGTCCACAGATTCCTCGCGGCAAGGGCGCAGAGTAAGATTGACCGGCTCGTTGGCGAGACGAGACGCAGGTACAGCCGTCCGCAATAGCGTATTGACGAATATCGGATTATTGATGTATTTTTGTGGCTAAAAAGACATATGGGTTACAACAAGAGTCTGTCGGCAGTATATTCGGACATATGGGAACGCTATAAACATCACTGTGAGCACGAAGGCATTATTGCTCTGAACCGCTTCTGCGAAGGAGAAGGCATCAAGGCCCAGCGACTTTACGAGTGGCTTCGTCGCCGCAAGATCAGTATCAGTGATTATCAAGAGAGTCTTTCGGGGATGCCTGCCGGAGCAGGGCATCATGAAGAGGCGTTGTTCCGGGAGGTCCGGCTTCCACGCCCCTCTCATGCACGCGGAGATGCGGAAGCCGGTACGGCGGATGTTGTCCGCGACATACGCATCGAGCTTGGCGTGGGCACGGTCATGAGTCTGGGAGAGATCGGGGTCGGTGGTCTGACGATGCTGATGGAGGTTCTTACACGCAGAGGGGATGTGGGGGCTTGAGCCTGATATCCGGCTGTGGGTCTGTCAGAGGCCGGTGTCGATGCGTTACGGCATTCTCGGTCTGACCCAGATGGTGTGGTCGTGGAAGGGTCACTCTCCGGCATCGGG
>NZ_CAJMXD010000570.1:0-1279 GCF_905219685.1 Barnesiella sp. CU968 | reverse complement strand
AATCGCCACTTACAAAGGGATCGCTACAGACCTTGAGAAAGTAGGTGAAAGCTGGGAGCTTTCGGGTGTCGAGGGTGACGAATCCGTTGTGGCTGAAGGAATCGACGCAGGAATGACATTGCCCGCATTGATCGACCGCTACGGAGCATCCCTGATGGGACACCGCAACTATGAAAAATTCGGCAACCGCTTCCCGCTGCTAATCAAATTCATTGATGCTCGCGAAGACCTTTCCGTACAGGTTCATCCTGACGATGCCATGTCGCAGAAATACGGCATGCCTAACGGCAAGACAGAAATGTGGTTTGTGCTGGATGCCGCCGAAGGTGCAAGACTCGCCAACGGATTCAAGAATCCCGTCGACCCTGCCGACTACGAGACACTTGTCAAAAGCGGAGAGATTGAAAATGTGTTGAATTTTGTGGAAATCAAACCGGGAGACACTTATTTCATTCCTGCGGGAAGAGTGCATGCAATCGGCAAAGGAGCATTCGTTGCTGAAATCCAGCAGACATCCGATGCAACATACCGCCTTTACGACTATCACCGAAAGGATAAAAACGGTAATGAAAGGGAACTTCACACCGAGCTTGCAAAAGAAGCCGTCAACTTCAACGATACCGACGGCAACCCCGTAGACTACAAACGCGTGGAAAATGTTCCTGTAAATATCGTGCGCTGCCCATTCTTCACTACCAACCTTCTGGAGGCTGACCATGAGCTTATGCGCGATTACCGCGAGAACGACTCCTTCGTCGCACTGATATTCACCTCAGGTGAGGCTGTGGTCACATGCGGAGAAGAGAAAATCCCGGCGCATCAGGGCGAGACCATACTGATTCCCGCTTCGGCAAAGGGGATTTCCATCGAACCCAAAGGGAATGTCTCGGTTCTTGAAACATACGTCTGACAAGACATCAGCTTTTTAGATTTCATTCCTCAACACACACATCGCCCGTAATCGCTCCCGGTTACGGGCGATATATTACACGCTGATTCATATCACGTTAACTTCACTGCCGGTCGGCATTTTTTCGTTTTGAAATATTTTTTAGCAAATATTTGCATAAACCGAAATTTGTATATAAATTTACCGCACAATCCCATTTAATCCGGGAAATGCAACCAACTTGAAGCTGTCTTAATATTGAATCAACCATAATTAATGCAACTGTTTTGAAAATTCATGCGATTGTTTTGAAACGGTCCAGACATTGAAAAACTCATTTCAACCTTAAGACATCTGACGGGAAATTATAATTAATCCACGACATTACGA
>NZ_CAJMXD010000569.1:0-1290 GCF_905219685.1 Barnesiella sp. CU968 | reverse complement strand
GGCGATTCATTTGTATTTGACAATTCGATATATTAACTTAACTTTCAACTACTTCGGTAATTTTTACCGAATCATTGAAATAGAGAGCAGGTAACTTTTCAGAGCAATTGCCCGTATCCGGTAGATATATAGAAAAAGCCATGAGCTTTTTCAAAGCGTTGCTATGGAATTTTACATTGCTTATTTCACTCATGGTTTAGATTTTTAATAAGCCATGCCATATTCTCGCCGATGTTACGCATATTTGCCATGCCTTCCTCATCATTGAGAACATCTCCGATATTCTTGCCATAGACCATATTCCAGTAGGTGGAGCCAACGACAATCATCTCTTTGTTGAGCATAAAGTGATTCATGGTGTCAACGGTAGTCATGCCGCCACCGCGACGCACTGCGGCAACCGATGCCCCGATCTTATGGCGAAGAAGCCCCGGATTGGTTGCTACGACAACACCGCCACGTTCCAGAAAGGCTTTCATCTTTGCTGATACATCAGCCGAGTAAACCGGCGAGCCGAGAATTATTCCGTCTGCCTCGACCATACGACTGAATATCTCAGCAAATCCATCATTTGCAAACACACAGTTGCCTTTGCCTTTACAGGCAAAGCATCCGCGACACGGCTGTATTTCACATTCCGCTAACTGTATCAGTTCTGTTTCGATCCCTTCCGTATTCAGTTCATCAAAGACCTTGCTGATAATCAGTGCTGTGTTTCCGTCTTTGCGGGCACTTCCGTTGATTCCGATTACCTTCATGGCTTGTAATTGCGTTTTATCTCGTCAATCGACTTGCCGCCAATACCGAAGTTTTCGTCGGGCAATTCCTTAATGGTCACTGTAAAGAACTGTTCCGGAATATGGGTTATCTCGGAGGCTGTTGAAGTAAGTCGCTCAATCAACTGTTTCTTCTGTTCAGCGGTCAGTTTGCCGCTCTCTATTGATATGTAGGGCATCTTTAGTTATGAGTCTTTTGGCGGTTTGACATTATGGTATCGAAGTTCTCGCGTCCCCAGTTGATGAGGGCCTCGATGTGTGGTAAAAGGGTTCTTCCGAAATCAGTGACGGAATATTCCGTGCGGGGAGGAACATCGGGGAACAGTTCGCGACGGATTATGCCATCGGTGGTCAGTTGGCGGAGAACCTGCGACAGCACCTTTTCAGATACCGACGGGATGTTGCGGTACAGTTCGTTGAAGCGCACCGGCTCGTTCTCGGAAATCTTCACGAGAACCACCAGTGCCCACTTGTTGCCCAGCCATTCGAGCATCGGAGCCGCCTTGCAATATGC
>NZ_CAJMXD010000568.1:0-1295 GCF_905219685.1 Barnesiella sp. CU968 | reverse complement strand
GGCTCATATAAGGTGGTGTCATAGCCATATTCCTTTGCAGTTCTCTTTACCGGATATTGCAGATAAAGGTCTCTCTCGTTTCGGTCAATAAGTCTGAGGTCAAAAAGCCGGTTTAGAGCAGCAGCGTGTGACACAGAAAAATAATGCTCTATTCTCAGCACCGAGGCTAACGACACATGCCCGGACATCAGCTCATTGTCCGGAATCATCTGTCTTACACCGTCTGCCGGCATAAGAAACATCAGTGCAAAAGCATCCGCACATTGCTCTGCATCACTTTTCTTTCCTTCGGCAGAGCAGTTATGCGGCATCGGATTCGGATCCACATACAGATGATAGAGTTCATGGGCAATTGTGAAATGCTGACGGCATTTCGGCTGGTTGGAATTGATGAGCATAAACCGTCTGTCACCGCTTTTCAGACTCATGCCTGAGAAGTTATCCGACAACGGACGATAAACAGTAAGCACATTCAATTTCAAAAGCAGACTTTTGAGATTGACTGCTTCTGCATCACTCAGTCCCGCCATCTGACGGAACCGCGTCACTTGGTTTTCAACAAGATTTAATAATGCAGCTTTCATCGTGCCTCTATCGCCTCCATCTTCAAATAAGACTTCACAATATCTTTGAAGCGCATGATTTCAGCCGCATCATCGGCTGTCATACCGTCAAGACGGAAAGCCGATACAAGAATCATGGCATCGACATTCTCGTTTTCTTCAAACAATACAGCCATATCGCAACCGAAAAAGTCGCTTGCTTTCTCGATTACATCATATGGCACCTCCCTGTCGCCCGACTCATAGTTGCTGTATGCCGACCTCGTTACGCCGAGAGCCTGTGCTACCTCATCCTGTGTGTATCGGGCTGTTTCCCTGAGTTTCTTTATGTTGCGGGCTATTATCTTATCCATATATGTTTGCTTTGGTGTGGCAAAGTTAATAAATAATTCTCATATAATAACGATTTGCCACACTGAAATGTTGCGTTGAAATGTCACAAACGCTTTGATTTAGACTATCGAAAGCGACGAGAGGCGGAGCGGTCTTCCGTGTTGTCGGCGTGATGCCGTCAAAAGGTGACGGTGCAAGCACTGACACCCCTTGACCGCATCACGCCTATGGGCAAAGCTCACCAAACCTCCCATCAATACCGCATATTAAAGACGGTCGCAAGTGTGGTCGGCTTCATAATCGGCACATTGGTGGCGGTGGTCGTATGGGTGGTTGTAAGACCCGTATTCAGAGGCATCGGGTGGATAATATCCCTGCTGACGATGATAGCGGTAATCC
>NZ_CAJMXD010000567.1:0-1297 GCF_905219685.1 Barnesiella sp. CU968 | reverse complement strand
ACGATGGTCTGCATGGCTTGTGTGTTGGCGTATCTCGTTGGTGAACATAAAGATATAAATATTAAAGCGATAAGAATTCTGAAACATGGAAGAAAGGCAAAGTCGCTTGTCAAGTACGGATTGGAAGAGATTTCGACCATACTTATGCGTCCGACTTATACCCCAAAATTCGATGTTTTCAAATTTTTGTAATGTCTTAATTCTAGTGCTATAAATTTTAATGAAGCAAGGATACTATAATGACATCATAACAAATTGGACAACTAAACATCCAATATGGACATTTTAATTGAAATGGATAAAATGATTGAGAGTTTGTCTCAAAGAACAATCATTATAAATGTTAGGTAACGTAATTTTGCAGATACATATTCAAACCTAAATTTATAACAATGAAAACAGCAAATCTTTTAAAACATGCCATGGGCATGATTACGCTGCTGTTTGCCGTAAATTTGTCGAGTTGTCAAAGCGAACTAGAGCCGCAACAATTCGCACAAACACCAGTAGCATCAGCGCATCTTGCGAGTAGAGCAACAGATGGTGAACTTCCATTTCTTCAAGGGGCCGACTTGTCATATATCAATGAGCTTCAAGATGGAGGCGTTAGTTATTACAAAGATGGAAATACTGTAGATCCTTTTCATTTAATTAAGGAGTATGGTGGCAATCTTGTTAGATTGCGTCTTTGGCACAATCCAACATGGACTAACTATTCGACTTTGGCTGATGTAAAGCGTAGCATCAGTCGAGCAAAACAGGAGGGATTAAATGTTTTGCTTGATTTTCACTACTCAGATACATGGACAGATCCACAACAGAATATCGTCCCAGAAGCATGGAGACCCGTAGTCAAGTACTCCGATATTCTGGCTGACTCGGTATACAATTATACCTATCAAACTCTTACTCATTTGATGAACACGAATCTGTTGCCGGAATTAGTTCAAATAGGCAATGAGACTAATAATTCCATAATGGTTGCTGATAATGAAGACCTTGAACCTACTAATTATGTGAGAAATACGAAACTGTTTAACGCCGGTTTACAAGCTGTCGCTGATTTCAATTGGAATAACGGCAAGAATATTAAAACAATTCTTCATGTTGCGATGAATCCAAATGATGCATTGTTCTGGGTTGCTAATCATAAAAAGTATGGATTGAAGAGTTTTGATATGCTCGGTGTTTCGTATTATCCACAATGGCAAGATTACACCCCAGCTCAACTAGGCGAGTTTGCATCTAATCTATACAATACTTATGGAGTCAGATTATTTGTTGCAGAAACAGGTCA
>NZ_CAJMXD010000566.1:0-1305 GCF_905219685.1 Barnesiella sp. CU968 | reverse complement strand
GGATTGTATCGTGTGAGAGTACGTGAAACAGGAAAGTCATCTCTTTCGCTATATTCAGAATGGCAGAACTTCGCTGTCTTGCAATAAAAGAGTTAAAAATCAGTTTAAGAAATAGAATGAAATACAGAATATTGACAGCCATGACATGCATGCTGCTGGCTTCGGCGGCTGCTTCGGCACAAAACGACATAAAAGACAACGAGTTCAACCCGGTCAACACCGGTGTGACCACACTCTCCATCGCCCCTGATGCAAGAGGAAGCTCGATGGGTAATCTTGGTGTGGCAACAGACCCCGACATGAACTCACAGTTCTGGAATCCGTCAAAATATGCATTCGGATATTCAAACGGAGGTCTTTCACTTTCATACACCCCCTGGCTTCGCAAGATAGTCAATGACATATTTCTTGCAAACCTCGCGGGATACTGGAAACCGGGCAGCGGCGACAATCAGGCGTTCAGTGCCTCATTGCGGTATTTCTCACTCGGAGAGGTGACTACAAGCGGATATGACGGAGAAGGAAACGCGCAGACCATCAACCCGTATGAATTTGCCATCGATCTCGGCTATTCCCGCAAGCTGTCGGAAAAGTTCTCGATGGGAGTGGTGCTAAGATATATTCTGTCGGATCTTTCATACAATGACACCCAGACAGGAGAGTCCAACACTGCTGCATCCGCATTCTCTGTGGATCTGTCGGGCTATTACACCACTTACCCGATGATCGGCAGAAACGAATGCCAGTTCTCATGGGGTTTTGACATCTCCAATATCGGTACGAAAGTCAGCTACGACCATGGCGCATCAAACGCGTTCCTCCCCACCAATCTTCGACTCGGAGCAAACTTCATGTTCCCGCTCGCCGATTACAACACCCTTGCATTCGGTCTTGATCTCAACAAGCTGCTTGTTCCCACCAAACCGCGTCAGAAAGATTTCGACACATCCACTGCCGAAGGACAGCAGGAATATGAAGACGCGCTCGACAGATGGGAAAGCATGTCACCCATAACAGGCATATTCAAGAGTTTCACAGATGCACCGGGCGGCATGAAAGAGGAGCTTCAGGAAATCGGTGTCAGCTTCGGCGCCGAATACGCATACAACCAGCAGTTCTTCGTGCGTGCCGGATACAATTACGAACATGCCAACAAAGGAGGCAGAAGCTATTTCGCGTTCGGAGCCGGCTTTTCTCTCAACGTGGTTCAGCTCGATGCATCCTACATGCTTGCCACAGCACAGAGCAGTCCGCTTGACCAGACCCTACGGTTCACTCTTACATTTGACATGGACGGTCTCCGAG
>NZ_CAJMXD010000565.1:0-1307 GCF_905219685.1 Barnesiella sp. CU968 | reverse complement strand
CTCGTCCACTATCCCGGTTCCGTTGATGGGAAGATATTTGCCCTCCTTAGTGTAATACTCACGTAGAGGATGGGTCTGGTCATGATAAACTTTCAGACGGTTCTTGATGGTTTCGGGGTTGTCATCGGCGCGTCCGGTTTCTTTACCTCTCAGCAACATGCGTTCCATAAGTTCCTCTTCGGGCACTTCAAGACCGATTACGGCATGAAGGTCGGTGCCGCGTTTCTTAAGCAGCTCCTTCAGTGCCTCTGCCTGCGGTATTGTGCGGGGGAATCCGTCGAATACTACGCCCTTTTTATCGGCTGCCTCTTTTTCAAGAACGTCATCAAGAATCTTAATCATCAGATCATCGGGAATAAGTTGCCCTTCAGAGATGTAGGAATCTGCGATTTTTCCTAATTCAGTGCCACGTTTGATATGGTCACGCAGCACCTCCCCGGTAGAAATATGGTAAAGACCATATTTGTCGATGAGCTTTGCGCTTTGTGTTCCTTTGCCGCTTCCGGGAGCGCCAAAGAGCACTACATTCAGGGTGTCTTTCATTTTATTGTCTATGTCAATATTTTCAGCTTCTTCTTTTATAACGTATATGTCGGGAAGATTTCTTACTTTGCCATCAAGATCAAGACCGTAGCCGATGATAAATTTCGGTGGAATTGTGAATGCCACATAATCCGGGGTGAAGCCCGTCTTGCAGCTCTCGGGTTTGTGAAGCAGAGTTGCGAAACGTATGGAACGCGGGTTACGGCTGCGCAGATCCTCTATCATCTTGACAGCCGTGAGACCGGTGTCCACAATATCTTCTATTATCACTACATCTCTGTCGGAAATATCTTCCTTGAGGCCTATCACCTCTTTTATGTTGCCGGTAGATTTAGTGCCTTCATAACTTGAATATTTTACAAAAGTTATAACGGAATTGTTTATGCCGATTTCTCTGTAGAGGTCAGCGGCAAACATGAATGCGCCGTTGAGGACGCAAATAAAGATAGGGCAGGAATCACCAAGGTCGTTGCGGATCTCATTTGCCACGCGTTTCACTTGTTCTGCGATCCGGTCACTCGTCAGATACGGCACAAAAGTCAAGCCGTCTACGTTTATTTCTTTTTCCATCGTTAAATTTGAAAGGATGAATGCAACACTAACAGTCATGTCGCTTCTCAACGCAAAGTTAATTAAAAAAAACGATAATGCAAACATCCTTTCTTTAACTGATTTAACTTATACACGGATACTGTTTCTTTGAGTGTGTCTGACGCCGGCCACTAAAAAAGGACCAGCCAAATTTTGACCGGTCCTGACAAGTT
>NZ_CAJMXD010000564.1:0-1329 GCF_905219685.1 Barnesiella sp. CU968 | reverse complement strand
CGAAGCGCGATTNTCTGATACAAGAAACCGCTTGCCGGGTTCCCATTCGCCAAGTTTTGGCACCTTCAGAACTTCCATAAGTTTTTCTTCAGGCGAAATTTCGATCTGCCTGCGCTCGCTCCTGGAAAGTTTAATTGTCTTGGTGCTCTCTATACCTGTATGACAACTCATTGTCACACAACAAAATACCACACAATATAATATATATGTATATTTAGTCATCCCTTAAGATTGTAAAAAATTCTTTCAAAATTAGTGAAAATTTTTGAGGAAATCTTTGTCATATCAAAAAATATATATACCTTTGCACTCGCAAAACGGAAACAACGGTTTCCAGACTGCTAAAACGGCGGGATAGCTCAGTTGGTTAGAGCGTCGGATTCATAACCCGGAGGTCTCGAGTTCAATTCTCGATCCCGCTACTGCAAAGGCGAGCTTTTTCAAAGCTCGCCTTTTAACTTTAACCCGATTCGATTGTTAATTTAACAAATGGGGTGTATCGGAAAGAACCGCATATTCTCCATTAATCTTAATTTTTAACATACCGGTTATCGCTATGGCAACAATGTACGAGACAATCATGAATCTGCCGCTCTTCAAAGGATTGAGCCATGAGCAGGTTTCTGCATTTCTTGAAAAGACACACATCACATTCTCAAAATACTCAGACAATGAAAAGATTGTTTCCGCAGAAGACCGTGCGGATGTGGTAAAATGCGTAATTTCGGGCAAGATTCGCGTAGCACACCGCATCGGCAAAGACAACACTCTGAAAATAACAGAGCTGCAACACAATAACAATGTGCTTGGCGCAGACCGGCTATTCGGCATGGATACCACCTGCGGATTCGAGGCATATGCTGTCGGGAATGTGAGCACTATGGAATTCAGCAAGGAACAATATATGGGTCTGCTGTCTTCCGGTTCAATATACCTATTGAATTACCTGAATTTCCTGTCATACCGCGCACAAATCCGCTATTCCATATTTGAAACATATCCCGAAGGCGGACTGAAAGCGATATGCTCCCGTCTTATCAAAGCGTATTGTTCAAAAAACTCTCAAGAGATATCCCTCTCGTTTGACATGAACAGTTTTGCCAAATTCTGCAATATGGACACCGAAACATTATATAGGGAAATGATATGTCTTGAAAACACCGGGATAATAAGAAGAACCCCCGTTGGATTCATTGTCTTATCTCTTTCAGAAATCATCGATTGAAAAACGGAATGAAGCCTGCAGTGAAAACTGCAGGATGAAAACTGCAGACTCTGTCCAAAGCCGGTTTCACATACTTTTTTTTGACATNCGCAATATATTGGTTA
>NZ_CAJMXD010000563.1:0-1351 GCF_905219685.1 Barnesiella sp. CU968 | reverse complement strand
AAATAATAGTGTTTTATATGTGCATTTATTTTTTTCACTTACTTAGAAACAATTTAAAATTATCAGAAAAATATTTTCACCGTATGAACTATCAATCAATTAAAACTTTATCGTTAATGATATTGTTGATATTACAATTATTAAGCATCAATATTCCGGTTTGGGCTGAAAAACAATGCGATGAGATTGCGTTTTTAGACAGTTTAAAGAGGTTTGACTACGGGGAAGTAGACGATATCCAAGATTTAACAATTGAAAGAATGTTCGCTGAAGTCTCAAATCATCCGGACAGTATAATCATTTCTAAAAGTGCCGGAGGATACGGGAACTGGGATTTTCACCTAAATAATAATCAATCATACCTACGGCTCATATCACATAATGGATATGAATATCCCCCTATGCCGATCGACAACAGATTATTCAAATATGCCACAATTCTGTTCTTTACTAAATCTGTACCTCTAATTCTAAAAAAAGTGATATCAGATGAGTTTGTTTTTTCAGATATTATCGCTGGAAAACTTGATGTCACTGTATTCAATAATGGAAGAAAGAGCATTGAAACCTTCAATCGTGTCGCAAAAAATGGCGCATATATGACCATAAGCTCGTCCATATTTGATAAGTTTCATGATATTATCCGTAAATGCTGGATTGAGTACAGACTAATTTTCTTTTCAAAAAAACATCGCAGAATGATTACTCCTCATAGGTACCAAGAACCGAAAAAAATAATTATTCGTTACTGGGATATGGCATTGAAAGATAAATTTTATAAATTTATATTGACACCACAGAATACCGAAGTTTGGCTCATACATGAAGACCCAAATTACATTCCAACTAAATTTAAAAACAACAAAAGAATTGAGATAATCAATGATGGCGAAGTATTCAAAATGGCAGAAGCTCTTTTTTCCAAACGTGACAAACCAATTATAGAATCAAAAATATATTGCGGTGATTTTTCATTAAAGAATTATAACCTGTTGTGTGTTGATGTCGAAGGTAGCGAATCAAAACCAGACGAAATATTTATTGGTCCTGTCTCAGAGGGATACCAGATAGAATTTAGTCAAGATTTTATACGTTTTTTTAACCGACTGAATGAGATATTGAACAACGATTAATTCTTTCTTGTTTGTTCCAACATTCAATTATTATGGGTGCAGAAATAGTATCTTCAAAAACCTTTTTCTCCTTTCAACACTCTGATTGAGGGTTTTGTGTGCTCCTTAATGTTTAATTGGTTTAAAACTAAACACTCTCTAAGAGATTGTCTAAAAATTAGTGCGAAATAATGTTATTAGGCATAACAAACCCTCAATCAGAGTGTTGAAGGAGAAAA
>NZ_CAJMXD010000562.1:0-1352 GCF_905219685.1 Barnesiella sp. CU968 | reverse complement strand
CACTAGTGTCTCTTAAAAAGTGTTAATCAAATTCGAGGTCAAGAGTTGGATGGCAATTTGCTATTTGTGCTGGCTCCGGTTCTGGAGTCAACAAGTCCTTGATATGCTCCTTGACAAGCAGGGAGCTGCCGAGGATTCTCATGACTTCGTAGATGTTTCTTTCAAGTTTCATTTTATGTTCGATTATTGCGACAACGCAGTAAGTGCATATAGCCGCATAAATTTGTATTCTGACGGATGTCTCGGAATTACCCCAGAATGTGGTGACTCTAAGGTGCTGTTTGATCCATTTGAAGAAAAGCTCCACCTGCCATCGGTTCTTGTAAAGGAACACAATCTGTTCGGCAGACAGGAAGAAATTATTTGTGTAAAAAACAAAACTTCTCTTCAGGTCAGGGATATACGCTACAATACGTCTAATCCGGGAAGGGTAATTGGATGCATTGCGTCTACCGGTAAACCTTACGGTATAATCTTGAAGAATGTTTCCATTCTCGGGCATGTCCAGACCATCCTCGACAATGAACTTCGGCTTAGCCTTCTCTCTTATGACAAAGAAGGCTCCAAGTTCCTCAATCTTATGAAGCCTATCCAAGTCCCAGTATCCACGGTCGAAGATATAACCGGCCAACGGTTCATAATCAATGATACCCATCGCATTTACATCATGAACCGAGGCATTGGTGATGTTTATCATAACTGGAATCTGCGTCACTATATCAAGTTGGGTATGCAGTTTAATGCCGGACTTGGTGCTTCTGAACTTTGCCCAGTCATAAACACTCATGCAAAGGTCAATCGTGGAGGAATCGAACGCATAGAACTTGCCGCCGATACAAAATTCCCGGTCTATACGGGCTTCCTGAGCCAGCACAATCATATGGTTGGCGAACTCCTCGAACACACGCCAATCACGATTGGTATTGCATCTGGAGAGAATATTACGGTCTACCGCTTCTTTGCCAAATCCGAGATGAAAGGATTTCTTGCGATGTGCTGTAGTGATATCCGAGAGTTCACGGAGACTTCGACATCCGAGCAGTTGACCGAATATAAGGACAAGCAACTGTCCCCAATAAGACAACTGCCATCCGAGGGTTCTGTCCTCAACCTTATTTTTGGTACGATGCTCCATGATTCTTTCAAATTTGCGTTTTGGCAAAAAGTCAACAATCTGGCTGAAAATGTATCGTTCTGCATTCATGAAAAATTGGGGAACCGAGTTTTAAGGCTCCAACCCCAATATAATCATTTGAAAAGTGCGACAAGGTTTGCAGGCCAGAAAATCGCGTAACCAACATGAATACAGAGTTTAACAATTTCGCATTAACAGATTTTAAGAGACGCCAGTG
>NZ_CAJMXD010000561.1:0-1355 GCF_905219685.1 Barnesiella sp. CU968 | reverse complement strand
GAGCCAGCACAAATAGCAAATTGCCATCCAACTCTTGACCTCGAATTTGATTAACACTTTTTAAGAGACACTAGTGTCATATTCTATTCAATAGATTTGGCTCATTGAGCGATAACAGAGCCAAAATGCCTCTCACACTTGTATGTGAGTCAGACATAAAGCCCAATGAAAGAGCCTTACTTCAAGGCCTATTCAAGGACAGCGGATATAATCGAGTCAGAGTCGTTGATTATGACCGTTATATAAATAGATATATTAATGAATCCTTATCTAACGAATATGTCTGCGATAAGGTAGTTGTCGCATGGGCAGAGGGACCTGATTTAACGTTTTCTATATTCGGTGTAAACAATGATACTGCTCCCATCATTAAAAGCTTTGAAAGTTTAGGGATTGATCCTCGCAAGAAATATGTCGAAAAGATGATTTGGGAAAGGGTTATAGGTCAGAATCCATGGCTCCAAAAGTCAAATGAAGAAGATGCCATAAGTAAAGCAGCAACCGACTTTCTAAGCTCATCGTTGCCATTGGTCAATGATACCATCTTACTTTCCGACGGGCAGCAATACCATTATAGCCTTAATAGGAATACAATCGACTATATTCAAAATTCTGACGGAGTATCCATAAAGGACACTTTAGAGCAATTCCTTAAAGAGAATGGAATTATAAATCGTTCAAGGGTTCTTCTTCTGCTACGTGGAATTGTTGCCGGCAATTCATATTTTGAACAAAATCTTAGTCCCGGATTTTCAAAAACTATTAGAACAGATAAAAAACTTCGAGATAATACGATGAACCTCATTATCTCTGAAGTAGTTCCAATGTTTGAGCCTGAGACAATTATTGTTGAACCTCCCGTTGCTGTTAATCCTCTGCCGGAAAACGAAAATCAAATTAAAATAAAGGAAATTTCAAAAAAATGGAGACTGGTTAAGGCTGAGGCTAATGGAAAGCAGCGTGGTGGACAGCTCGACATGGCACTACAGATGCTTAAGGACTTTCTTTCTGAATGTCAGACCATATCAGGAGTTGATAATATAACCGCAGAAATTTCTGATGAAATTGCGAAATATAATATCACTCAAGCACCAGTTGTCAACCATGATTTAATTAAATCATTTGAACGGCAATGGCGAGAGATCAAGGCTACAGCGAAAGGGAAGGTTAGGTCGGTAAATTTATCTGATGCTCGTTCCATTCTTCAAAGTTTTCTCAATACTTTGCAAAAGGGACCAGGAACAGACAGTCTTATTAGCTCCGTTCAAAACGAACTTTCATTGATTGCCGCTGATGAACCTAAGCGATCTAAATCCAGGCATAAAGATGGTGACATTCACCCTAACGGCAAATGG
>NZ_CAJMXD010000560.1:0-1356 GCF_905219685.1 Barnesiella sp. CU968 | reverse complement strand
TGAATACAGAGTTTAACAATTTCGCATTAACAGATTTTAAGAGACGCCAGTGATTTAAGCTCAATTTTAACAGCGTTTTTGAATTTATATGTCTGATCTTTATTTGTTGTTATATCATAAATTAGTCCTCTATGAGACGGATCATATTTAGAGGGATTGAATCTAAATATAGCCGTTTGTTTTGATTGATTCCATATTTGGTCATCAAAGTCAGCCCTAAATGCTTTTAACGTGACAGCTGCTTTACGGGATTCTCCATTAATTGATAATTTTACGCTTTCGATGTCACTTTGGCTAACTATAATATTAAGATTGGGCACATTGGCATTGAGTGATGGTATCATTAAAATCACAGGTTTTTTAAAGAAATCATCAATGTCAATAGATTTTGAAAAAGACTCAGGTATAGCGAAGTTCATTTGATATCTGCCATTATCTAATCTTTTAATTGTCGCGTTATATATGGTTTTTTCATTGTAAAGCGCCATAAAGAAATTGGTTTCCCCAGCCTCCAACAAAGATACTAGCATTAAAACGGCGTTATCATCCGCAAAGATTGTATTTTGGATTGAATAGATATGGTTTGACATATTATACATACATTGCTAAAATTCATAATCTTCAATCTGCCCTGAAACCAATGAAAGATTCATCAATATCAAAACAAGCAGTCCGAAATACTACCCCCAATAATTCATCCGGAAGCATACACATCGTTTCAAAGACTGATGAAGTCTTCGGATCCTCATAAGAATCTTTATTATGGCAGGTACTGTACAGCATACAACTAATTATTGAATATGCTTTTGTTAATGATTTCTTGCTTTCTAGATTCACAGGACTTCATTACATCTGATGCCTCACGAATAATTTTTTCCATCGCAGAGACCTTATGAAGGACTTGTTGTTGTTCGCCTGTTGTTAAATTGGGAATCTCGAAACGAAGATTGTTTATCTTATTTCCGCGTGGCATTTTTACACCACTCTTATCTTGCATCATATGGTCAAAGAAGACCTTTCTACGCAATGCGTAATATACAAATTCAGGTGAATATAGCATTGGATCTTTCACACGGATAACCAGTACATCAGGGTTGCAGCCTCCATCACAATCAGCAAACCATATCTTCTGAAGATATGGACGGATGTTTGAGACTAGAATATCGCCTTTTTTATATTCAATTACAGTATTCACTTCTGGTGAACCCTCATAATAAGTTCTTCCTTCACAATCTTGCAACATATTCTCGGTAGAAATATAATTCGCAGGATCAATGCTTGAATAATCTATTCTATTGGTTTGATATTCACAAATTTGATCCAATCGAATTACCCCCCCATTTTAGATTTTTTAAC
>NZ_CAJMXD010000559.1:0-1377 GCF_905219685.1 Barnesiella sp. CU968 | reverse complement strand
ACAGGGATTCCGTTTGCATCTAGGGCGTCATTATATCCACCAAAAGAATCATTGCCGGAATATACAGGAATTGTCGGGTTTAATGTCGCTCCGCCCCAGATTGCATCCGTATCTGCAAAACGATTTTTGGAATATGTACCCTTTAGGCTGAATTGAAATCTAAGTTCATCCCTAAAGAATGATGGCGTAAGGTTGAGATTGCCTGTAAAACGCTTTGCATTATCCGTTTTCAAAATACCATCTTGATAATATGCCCCTGCCGATACTCGGAAAGGAAGCCAAGATGCTGCACGACCTGATACGCTTAAATTATTATCTGTGCCAAATGCTGTCTGATATATCAAATCATTCCAATTAGTGCGGCTATTGCCGAGAAGGGACTTCTGACGATCTGTGCCAAGTTCATTTACAATTCCAATAAACTCATTGGTAGAGAGCATATCTGATGTCTTGGTCTTGGTAGAAAGTGAATTGGTTGTTTGGAATGAAACCTTTATACCATCACCTTTTCCTTTCTTTGTTGTGATGATAATGACACCATTGGATGCTCTTGAACCATAAATGGCAGTTGATGAAGCATCTTTGAGAATGGTCATACTCTCAATATCATTGGGATTGATAAGGCTCAGAAAGTTTCCGCTTCCACTTACAGATCCGCCGACTTCCATAGGAACACCATCTAATACAATAAGAGGATCATTGGAAGCATTAAGAGAAGCACCTCCACGGACACGAATTGTAGAACCGGATGTTGGAGAACCGCCGCCATTTACAATTTGCACACCGGCAATCTTTCCGTTTACAAGCTCTTCTGGCGATGAAATCATACCCTTATTGAAGTCTTTCTCACTTACGGTTGAAACGGAACCGGTAAGATCATCCTTTTTACGTACACCATAACCAATCACGACTATCTCGTCAAGAACTTCACTGTTAGGTCTCATTGTTACATCAATAACATCTGACGTAATATCCACTATGAGATTGTCATAACCCACATAAGAAAATGCGAGCTGTTTCGCTGTTGTAGGAATTTTTAGGACATAGTGTCCGTCAAAATCAGTGGAAGCACCTATGGGCTCACCTACAACTTTAACCGTTGCACCGATAAGAGGCTCCCCGGTTTCATCAATGACAGTACCCGTTACCGTCTTTTGTGTCTGGGCGTAAGCCGAAACGGGTATAAGAAGAATTGAGATTATTAGTCCCAATAGCCAGCTCCTTATTTCGGCATTGCCAATTGCTTTGTCCATTAGAAATGTTTATTATTGTATAATTGAAAGGATTTAAGGTGATCAAATGGTAGTGTTTCACTGAGTGTGTCTGAGGCGAGTTCACTCAAGCCTGTAGACCTCAGATGACGATGCAAATTTAATT
>NZ_CAJMXD010000558.1:0-1382 GCF_905219685.1 Barnesiella sp. CU968 | reverse complement strand
AAAGGTAGTTTTCACTCCTCTCATCACCGCCGACCGTAGGATTGCCGGCTCTTCGAGTGGCTAAAACACCTCGGGAATATCTCGCTGATGTCAAGAAAAAATAAGTCAAGACGAGTTCAGATTGAATATCAGCCGCTACTTTTCAATAATACAATGCAATGGTGAGTCAATACGCAATGAATGGCAATCGACACCAAGGCGCACACCCTCCTCAAGATATTGTTTTTCCTTTTTTCTCCTCACAGAAGGATGAATAATGATTTTCTTGGGATTGAAAATCCCATTGACATATTCGACATTTCCTTTGTATCCTCCGGCGATAATGAGATAATCACATTCACCGGGGGATAGATAATTTTCAGGCAAGACACAATCTACAGCAATTATACTGATGTTTTCCACTCTGAGAGAAGACAGCTTCCCTTTATCCATCCTAATCGTTTTTTCGGTCAAGCCGTCCTTGATATTTATGGCAACATCGCGATATGTGTCTGTTATGATAAAACTTCCATCGGGTACTGTTCCTGATTGAAATGGAAGCGAGACTAACGTAATGCAGGTCAAAATCACACCGACATACAGCAATGGTCTCCAACGCACTATATTCAGATAAAATGCGAAAGACAGCAATCCGCCAAACCATAATGCCACAATCCAGATTGTAACATGTGTTTCAATATTATTGCCATTACCGATCCAGCGAAGAAAATATTCTGTCAATTCAAACCCTGTGTCAAGCAATTTTTTCAGGAAACTAAATTCGATTCCGATTCCCAAAAGAATTAAATGACATAATGCCATTGCAACATAGAATGGAAGAATCGGCAACAGTAATAGATTTGAAGGAATAAATGCCAGTGGAAATGTCTTAAAATAAAAAGCAGAAACAACCCAGCTTCCACAAGTTGCCGCAAGAGTAGCCACCAGCAACGAAACCACTTTATATGAAAACGGACTTCGTTTCCTGTCTAATGGATTCAGATGCGGCGCAAAAGCTGCCATAGAGGCAACGCATATAAAGCTGAGTTGGAACCCCGCATCATATAATGTCGATGGAGAGACAGTCAATATAATCAGTGTGGCAGCAAAAAGAGAGTTGAACACATAACGTTTTCGCTCAAGAACCAAAGCTAATGACGCAAACGAAACCATGACACATGCCCTTACAGTTGATGGAGCCATACCTGTTATAAATGCATATCCCCACAGCAGGATCGCAGCAAGCATTATACGAGATTTATATCTTCCGGTAAAATTCACAGGGAAAAGCAAAAATAGCAGAATTCCGCCAATTATTCCCATATGCATGCCGCTGAGTGCGAGCACATGCGCCACTCCGGCATCTGCAAAAATCGCTCTCGTGTCTGAATCAATATAAGCCC
>NZ_CAJMXD010000557.1:0-1387 GCF_905219685.1 Barnesiella sp. CU968 | reverse complement strand
CAGGGAAAGGAACCGGTTGCAACTTCCAGAAATTCTATCTTAAGATGGGGTCCAGCAACAAACAGAATTCCGCCACACTGCCCAAGATTGAACAGCTGGGTGACGGAGCAACGGGAATAAGACTCTCTTTCGACTGGAGTCCATGGAGAGACAAAGGGCCCGCAGACATGAAGCCTTACGACAAGACAGAAATTGTGGTTATCGTAAAGAACGGCGCTTCCGAAACTCAATTTCCCGTATCCACACCGTCGCTTGCCGCAGGAGAGAAACTGAGATGGCACAATGTCGACATGGAGCTTTCAGGTGTCACACTCAACAAGGACACCCGCATTGAAATCCGCAATATCGACAGCCAGTTCCTCCCCAACGGAGCTGTATCGGGCACTTTCCGCTGGTTCCTCAACAACGTCAAGGTCTACAAGCCCAAAGACTGACACTTCAGAGCTTGTTTAGAATTTAACTTACCCGACCGTATAAAACACGGCTCACCTCTGATCCGCCGGCAAAGTCGCTCCCGACATGCCGGCGGATTTTATATCATATAGAATTATGAAAAGACTTCGGAAAGGATATCGGGAGACTTAAGTCCGGAAAGACCGGGGAAATGGATAGCGTAATAACGGAGGATACGATCAAGAAGCTGACGGCGCTCCGTGCCGTTAAACCGGTAAAGACGCATATTGCGCAATGTGATTCGAGAAAGGACAACGAGCAAATGTGTCTCAGACGGCGAAAGGATATCTTTATGAAAAGACGCAGCGACCACCGGGATTCCTGCACGCATGTCGAAACAGTCTCCCCTTTCGTAATCATGAAGATCCGGGGCAATCCCCGCAATGTCTAAAAAGCGCACCAAGAACCAAATATGAAAATTTGCCAATCCTTGCTTTTTCTCATCAAGAACTCGGATAGATGCCAATATAAAATCCCACGCGGCAGGATCCGGAGAAGCATCACGGAGATAACGGTTAAGAAACTCCGAAAGGAATAAGGCAATAGACGACTTGACCGGATTGAAATATAAATCATGCCATATCTCGGCAGGCGTAACAGCACCAAGAAGCTGCAGTTCCCTACTCTGACGCATATTAACATCCGCATCAACCACCGACAACGGCAGCAACCTCGCGCTCCGCATCCTCCCCAACTTCCCAGATCCCACAGGAGAGAGGAAAGCCATCCTGCCGCGACTCCTGGTAAAAAGCGTTATCACATTGTGGCGGTCGCTATACTTCACAATATTTATCACAACTCCCCTTATCTTCTCTATTGCCATTCAGAATCAATTTGTTTCAGTAAAATTTTATAACTAAATAGGGTGTTCAGTTCTATGTTCCAAAATTAACTCACATTATTGAGTGTCCTGGAACGCAGAACCACCCGATTC
>NZ_CAJMXD010000556.1:0-1392 GCF_905219685.1 Barnesiella sp. CU968 | reverse complement strand
TCAAATGAATCAGCGGAAGAAATGATTGATTTCGCTGCCATAAAATTTTTAATCAATAAAATTTAGACAAGCTCTTAATTTAATACTATGAAAAACACATTACAAATGTTACAAAATAATTCACATATTCTGAAAATATTTCTTTTCCCGAATCGTTTGAATTACATTTATTAACCACGAATGCCAATATGGAGAAACTATACCAGTATTTATGGAGACACCGCATGCTGGGGCGCAAACTGAAACTTGACAACGGAACGGCTGTGGAGATTATTTCACCGGGTTTACTGAACCGAGATGCCGGTCCGGATTTCTCCAATGCGAGAATACGCATAGGGGATACCGAATGGGCTGGAAATGTAGAGATACACGTACATGCGTCTGACTGGTACAGACACGGGCATGACACTAATCCGGCATATGACTCCGTATTGCTTCACGTGGTGGCAATCAATGACAGGCGAGTGACACGCTCCGACGGAAGCGAGATTCCTCAGCTTACGGCAACATTCCCGGAAAGCTTCTTCAGAATGTATTCCACGCTTTGTGACAATATCGAGGGCATCAGATGCAACAAATGCATAAGTTTCATTCCACCTCTTACGATAACCGACTGTCTTGAATCGCTTGCAATCGAGCGAATGCAGACCAAAGCCTCAAGAATAATCGACGAACTCAATAATTCCGGAGGTGACTGGGAAAGGACCTGCTTCATAACTCTCGCCCGCGCATTAGGCTTCGGACTGAACAGCGAACCATTCGAAATTCTTGCAAGATCTATTCCGTTGGGATATATACTTAGACACGCCGACAATCTACCGCAGCTGGAGGCGATACTTTTCGGACAAGCAGGAATGCTTGACACTTCTATACATATATTTGATGAATATTATCAACTCCTCTGTCGCGAGTATTATTTCCTTGCGAGAAAATACAACCTGCGCCCAATGAAACGTGAGCTATGGAAATATGCCAGAACACGCCCGCAGAATTTTCCACATCGGCGCATCGCGATTCTTGCAAAAGCGCTTCACGGCGGTTTCTCGCTTATGTCGAGAGTAATTGCAGCCAACGGCAAGCCTGAAGAGTCACGCGCAATTCTGCAATGGGAACTCGAAGGATACTGGCTTGATCATTCGGACTTTGACATAACTCAGCCTCAATCTCCTTCGGCTTTGGGACATGCAAGCACTGACCTGCTTCTGATAAACCTCATCGCGCCATTGCTTTATGCGTACGGAGCGACACACGGAGAGCCGGAACTGGCTGAGAACGGCTTAGAATTATGGAGAAAACTTCCACCGGAAAAGAACATGTTTCACTAGTGTCTCTTAAAAAGTGTTAATCAAATTCGAGGTCAAGAGTTGGATGGCAATTTGCTATTTGTGCTGG
>NZ_CAJMXD010000555.1:0-1450 GCF_905219685.1 Barnesiella sp. CU968 | reverse complement strand
CTTTATACTTGCTCCTGAACGCAAAGACCACATTTTACGTCTGTAAGAATATCAGCAATATATTTGCGACCAACAGACACCAATTAATCTTAGTAGACCCTCCGGCAAAAAGAACAGCGAAAGAAAAGAAGAACGTAATCGCGAACAATACTACAATTATCCATTTCGCCCGATAAATCAGTTTCAATGCTTGCCTCCTTTTTTATTATCCCTGACAGATTTTATCGGAGCCGGTCTAACAGCTTTGTTTGGCATTACGTTTTCAAGCATGTCCCTGACGGTCTGCTGAACTTTGATTTTTAGATATACCGATTCTTGACGTTTATGGTCGATGGTTTTCACATACAACGTATTGTTGTCATGCCAGAAGATAGTGCTAAGCCCGGATTCTTCGGTCTGACAATAAGGTCCTTCACCACTGTATTGAAGACTCTTGTATGACTCAAATTCATATATGAAGTTTCCTTCGCGACGAAAGAATCTCAAATCTAAGGGCCAGTCGCAATCATAACCGACCTGCGACACATAAATCCCATTGGTGTTTATCGCCGTGGGACAAGCCGCGCGACAGATATATTTACCGTTCTCAGAATCAAACCACCATATTGCATCGTCATGCGGCGATTCAGGGATATTTAAACCATATAATTTCAGTTCAGGCAGAAATGTTAGCCATCGTTTGTTAAAACCAAAATCCAAGTTATCATAAATAGCATATATTTCTTGTTGCCAAGCAGAATCAAGACGTTCAAATTTAGCTTGCGATTCCTTCAATACCATAGAAACAATATCATTATCGGCAATGGTATCAGCCGGAATGACATTATAGCGCGAACACTCTCTTTCGGCTTTAACATATTCCGTTTCGCTTATTTTCTCCACAGAGAAAACTGTTTGTGCGGACGCAACAGAAGCATACACCATCACAATCAGCAATATCCAAAATTGTTTATCGGTCAGTTTCATATATCAATCTGTCGTTTTCTTTATAGTTCCAAAACTTACGGTAGCAATTGCCTTGACCGTCATAATATTTCCATTCTCCAAACATACACCCTAAATATTCAGCAGGATATACATACCTATCAAATGCTGTCCAGCCTTCCATTCGTGTTTGCTTATCAGGAGATTTAATTGTCAGATATCCGATCGAATCACAATGTATTGTAATATCCGACAATATACTTAATATATTGTCGTTCCTTGTAACGCTATCCAATGTAAAAGGTATGCTGAACCTATAAGATGATACCGGATTTAATATGTCATGGATTTTCTTTATTTGGGATAACTCATAGGCTTTTGTTTCAATTTTGAACCATACCATATTATCCGGTTCGTTTTCCCACTGATGAGCAGGACTATAAAATTGGTTCACTGGCGTCTCTTAAAATCTGTTAATGCGAAATTGTTAAACTCTGTATTCATGTTGGTTACGCGATTTTCTGGC
>NZ_CAJMXD010000554.1:0-1460 GCF_905219685.1 Barnesiella sp. CU968 | reverse complement strand
ATAGACGCATTGTCATGCTGGTTTAATTTGACAGTTCGATAATTTCGCAATCGCGCATTTCTGTGCCGTCAATGGTGATGCGTACCAGCGTGCGCACTCTCTGCCACCCTTGGTTGCNGGCAGCCCCTGGATTTATGTGGAGCAGGTCAAGCTCGTTGTCGAAAATGATTTTAAGCAGATGGGAGTGACCGTCGACCATCAGTTTTATTCTCTCCTCTTTTAGCAGTCTCTTCATACCCGGTGACCATTTGCCCGGATAACCCCCGATATGGGTGAGCAGCACCCTGACACCTTCTATTGTGAAAATATCGGTTTCGGGACATTTGCGTCTGACCATGCCGTGATCAATATTTCCGGAAACTGCCCTTACCGGGGCTGTTTCACGCAAACGTTCGATTATGGCATAGTCACCGATGTCTCCGGCATGCCATATTTCATCGCAATCTTTGAAATGCAGGGCATAGCGGTCGTCCCACATGCCGTGGGTGTCGCTCAGTATTCCGATTCTTTTCATCTGACAAGTATCTTGCGGCATTGGGAGATATACAGACCGGGTGTGGCTGAACCGACGGGATAAGGCACGCGTCTGCCGTTAATGTCATACCATTCAGTCTGTCTGATGTCTGAATCGCTTTCTGCCGCCTCCGTTATTCCGCTTGATTTTGCGAAAGAGCATATGGTCTTCAACGCCGATGTGGCGCATCCTGTGGTGCTGTCGAACAAAGGAGAGTTGTACCATCCGGAGAGGCTTGTGCCGAATGCGTTGTATTCCATCCACCACCAGAACAAGCCGTTGACGTTGTCATATTTCTCAAGTGTGGAGATAAGGTCGGTGGCAAATTTGTTCTGACCGGCATCCGAATATTGCCATGTGCCAGACAGGTCATGGCTTGTTCCGGGTACTTCCCACTTATAAGAATAGCCGGTTTCCACAATCATGATTTTTTTGTCAGGGTAGTTTGTCTGCAGAGATGCGAGAGCGTTGTCAAGCACGCTCATGTCTCCGTGGAAATATGGATAATAGCTAAGACCGATGATGTCATAATCGATATCCATTGATTTCATCCTGTCGTAGAAATTTTTCTGGACATCCGTCTGTGTGACACGTTCTGTGTGCAGTATGATTTCTGCGTCAGGGCATACCTCCCGACATGCCTTTATCGCCTGGGTGAGTAGTTTGCCGAGTCTGTCCCAGTTGGCGTCGTTTCCCATGAAAGTCTTTTTCAGATCCGGGCTTCCAAGAGGTCCCCAGAGCATTCCGTAACTGATTTCGTTGCCGGGCTGTATAAATTTCGGCGTTATCCCGTTTTCACGGAGAGTCTCAAGTGTCTCCTTCGTATAATCGTGGATTTTTGCATAAAGTTCTTCATCCGACAACCCCTCCCACTCTATGGGTGTCCATTGTTTGGCGGGGTCTGCCCATGTGTCGGAATAATGGAAATCATGCATCAGATCCATCC
>NZ_CAJMXD010000553.1:0-1462 GCF_905219685.1 Barnesiella sp. CU968 | reverse complement strand
ATTCAATCCCCCTCATTCACAGCAGCCATCACCCCTAATATCATGCCGAGTGCGAGCATTCTTCCATGGAATGAATATCCTGCATTATAACCCATCTCTCCGTCTCCGAGCATCAGCGGGGCGTGATCGACACGCATCGGCACTCCCGGACGCTCTTTCTCAAATATCCTTACCACCTCGATCAGTCTTGGATCAAGGTGTGTGGATTCCTTGAAATCTCCATTCGACAGAACCTTACATATTCGGGCATGAACGAAGTGGGTGCGCGAGGCATATTTACGCGCAAGCTCCACCACATCGTTGTGTGCTCCTGCGCTCAATGAACCGGCACAGAATGTAAGTCCGTTGTGCGGGTTGGGCACAGCGTCAAGAAATGCTCTGATATCTGCATCGCAGGTAACAATCCTGGGCAACCCGAGAATCGGCATCGGCGGATCATCGGGATGAACGCACATATCTATGCCGTATTCGTCGCATACGGGCATAATTGCATTGAGGAAATATGCCATGTTGGCGCGGAGACGGTCTGCATCTATACCTTTATATAATTCAAGAAATTCGCGGAATTTATTAACCGGCTCAAGATCATCTTCGGTGATATTGCCGTTGACAAAACCCTGCGTCTTGACTATGATATTCTCCACCAGACGATGCTCGGCATCCTTATCCATTCGGGGCGCCACTTCCTCGCGCATACGGCGGAGTGTCTCTTCGTCATAATCCTGCGCCGCATTTTCGCGCTTAAGAATATTGATGTCGAAATAAGCAAACTCCGCTCTGTTGAAATAAAGATTCGAAGTGCCGTTGGGATTTGGATATTCGAGATCGGTCCTCGCCCAGTCAAGCACCGGCATGAAGTTATAACATATGGTCTTTATTCCGGCTTTGCCGAGGTTTCTAAGACTCTCCTTATAATTCTCTATCAGTTGATCGCGGTCAGAACCTCCGTATTTGATCGACTCGCTCACCGGAAGACTCTCCACCACCGACCAGCGCAGACCATGCTCTTCGATGAAGTTTTTCATTTTTACAACTTCCTCTTCGCTCCATATCTCTCCGTTGGGTATATGATGAAGTGCCGTAACTATCCCCTCCACACCGATCTGACGCAACATGTCGAGGGTTATCTTATCGTTGGGTCCGAACCAACGCCACGTTTTTTCCATATTAGTCCGAATAGCTGATTTTTCTGCAAAAATAACAAATCTTTCTTAAAACGCATCATTCCCCATATCCATTTTGCGCAACCCTCTTTTGCTTATTTCTGAATATTTCACTAAATTTGAATTGCTAAACCACCTGTAACATCAATTTAATGCATAGCAATATAAAATCAGTTACCTTTTTTCTGACATCCGTTGCCTTTGTCTTCCTTTCTTCAGGCTGCGGCAGCGGCNGTCATGATTCCTCCTGGCAAAAAAAAGAGGGGTTGGTATGGAACACTTCCTATCATATCACATAC
>NZ_CAJMXD010000552.1:0-1466 GCF_905219685.1 Barnesiella sp. CU968 | reverse complement strand
TCCATAATTCAAATTTTATGGCAAAGTTAGGAACTTTACAGACAAGCTTAAATACGCTATCGCGGACGGTTGTACCAAAGGAGATCAGTTATACAGGGGAATTTTTAAGTTGTACAGAATGGGCTGATAAGTTAGGTGAAAATTATCTAATAATCAGTCAATCTCCTGTACACAAAGAGGTATTGCCGGAAAGTACGCCCATATCATCTAAAGAACTGTATGCACGGCATTACATAAAAGACGGAGAACATTATTCTATTCTATGGCAACTTTATGATTTCTTAAAAGATGGTTACTGTGGAATGTTCTCTGTTGATTATTTGTGCGAACCGTATGTTAATGATTTTGACCGTGACGGCATTTGTGAAACATGGCTTGTTTATCAATTAGGGTGTCGCTCCGACTTTTCGGGTCCTAACCTCACGATGAAAATCATTATGCACAGCGGCAATAAGAAGTATGCTATTCGTGGAGAAAGAGATATGTTGTTTCCGCAATCTTATGGCATATCTCCTGAATTGGGAAAATTCCAAATGGATGATAATTATAGGACATTGCCAGAGAGTGTTCGGAATTTCGGAATAGCATTATGGCACAAGTTCCAAGTGGAAGATTTGAAATACTTAATGGAATAGGAAATATAAAATACGGTGATAACAAGACGGGATAACGGACTAACGCCGTTCCCCGTCAAGCCATTACTAACAATACGAATAACTCTTTATGATAAAATTCATTTTAGATGCGATGTATTATCAGATATTCATATTTAATAGGGATAAATTTATATTGGAAAATCCACATGAGCGGACGATACAGATAATATGTGGAATATTATTTCTTCCTGTTATAGTATTGACATATCTACTGATAGAGGAGAATTTCAATTATAAAACCCCTTTTGTGTTTTTCATCATAATCTATATTTTATTATATAAGACATTGTGTTATTACTTTATTTTATAATAACACATCGTCATTGGCTAAAAATTATACAATAAAGATTTAATAAGTTAGTAACGACGAAAGATAGCATCTGACGATGCTCCTTTCTAACCATTATAAAACAATATGTATATCAAAGAACTATCGAAAGGAATAAAAATAAAAGGTTTTAAAAAGAATAGCTTAACTTGGTTATGCCAATGTGATCCTTTTGTTTATATGTTCAGAATTGAACCAGGCAAATATTGTGATAAAAATTGGCAATATTATACTTTGGAGATAGGAATCTATTCTTCAGATGTTTTTGCTTTGTGTTGGGGTAAAGTGCCAAAGGGTAAAAGTGTAAAAAATACAGATTGTTGTTTGAGAGGTAGCATTTCTGATTTCTTTCAAGAAAATGGCGACATTGAATTTTATGAAGATGTAGATGTAAAGGAATTACAAGAAAGAATAAATTTCTTAATTGAAAAAGATATTATTCCTTTCTTTAATAAAATCAAATCATTTGAAAAGCTATATAG
>NZ_CAJMXD010000551.1:0-1473 GCF_905219685.1 Barnesiella sp. CU968 | reverse complement strand
CTGGTGAAGCTCAGCAAATCGCTGTGGGAAAACCACAACACGTTGCCGGGAGAAGCCTTTTTCTTCAGCGCAATGATTTCGGCGATGGCGCAGGTCAAAGACTCGGGAATATTCGGAGAAGGCACCGAAGAAATCACATTCTTCATTTCAATATCGGATGATGAAGATGCCGAAAACCTCGAAGACTCGTCGGCAATGACGCTGAACAGCTCCGAACTGGCAGCAGCTTTTTTGAATAGAAACAAGTAACATCGTATTATGGCATATTATACTGTTTACTGGCCTCAGGACTGGTTGGACGAACTCTCAGGAGAATCATGAATATAAAGTCGGAACTACAACAACTCTGTGGGGATACCCAAAATCTACGGCTTAATGACGTAAATATTGAGCCGGAAACGATACAGACAATCATGATAAATGAGGTTGTCCCGTCATGTCCGGAGGAAGACTTCTACGGGAAACCGGATTCCGCGTATATGTCAACGACAATTCCATTGTTCAGAAAAGCAGGGATAGAGGTAAATTCAATACAGGACATTCTGGATCATGGAATTTACATTACCAATGCTGTCAAGACACCTAAAAGCGAATATGCCGTTTCAAAGGAGAGCATAGAGGATAGCCTGCCCTATCTGGAAAAAGAGCTTGCTTTGTTTCCAAACGCCAAGGTTATCATGCTTATGGGGGATGTGGCAAAGAAAGCCTTTAATATGATATGCAAGAAGGCGACCAAGAAAAATGCCGTTCCAAGTATATCTACTTACAAGTTACGTAATACTGAGATTTTCTATAATGGAATACGCATTATGCCCTCTTACATTATGACCGGCCAGAACATTCTGATTGAAAAGTCAAAATTCGAGATGGCATCGAAGGATATAGAAACGATGTACAGGTTAATTAAATGTTTTGATTAAAGATGGCTATTGCACCTGATGATATTTTGAAATATTGCCTTGACAACCTTGAAGGGACGGTCGAAGTAAACAGTTGGGGCGAGCGTGGGATTTTCTACAATCCGGATGGAGTGTTGAAACGTGGGGTTTATATCTTGACGATAAAAGAAAAGGATGGCGACAATGATCGAGCTTCCCACCTTGACCGCAAGGATGTGTGGCGAATAAATATAGGAGTCAGAAAACAGACTTTCCGCACTTTATTCGGAGAACTGCCCAAACGTCCATGTAAAGGTTGCATTGTAGATATGCCGTATGAATTTACCGCAAAGGATGTCATTATGCCGCATCCGGTTTATGCGTGGATGGGCTGGATTTGCGCTTTAACCCCATCTGAAGCGACATTTGAATTATTAAAACCTTACATCCTTGAATCCTACGAATACGCAAAAGAGAAATTTAAAAAAAGATGACGGGATAGTGAACTGATTATTTGAAAACGATGATAGAACATATGGAACCACTGGCGTCTCTTAAAATCTGTTAATGCGAAATTGTTAAACTCTGTATTCAT
>NZ_CAJMXD010000550.1:0-1479 GCF_905219685.1 Barnesiella sp. CU968 | reverse complement strand
AGATTAACGGGCAAAACTCCGTTCACTCCTGCATCCGCACTCGCATTCATGGTCTTTGTCCTTCTTTATTTTCCATGCATAGCGACACTTACAGCGATAGCAAGAGAAACAGGCTCATGGAAATATGCGTTGTTCTCAGTGATTTATAACACCGGTCTTGCATGGGTGTTTGCATTCCTGACCTACCGCATCGCAGTTTTATTCTGACCTCGGATAAAAGAAACAGATAAAGGCAATGGGGTGCTGTTTTAAACAGCACCCCATTGCCTTTATCTGTTTCTTTTATTATCTATCGTGTCACACTATATCCTCGTATTTGATGGTAAGTTTGTCATCTCCCTCATTATGGGTCACTTCTATTGTGCCACCGAATTTACCATCCGCATTGAGAGTAAGCATCAGCTCTGCAAGTTCGTCTTCAAGATATTTCTGTATGGCACGTTTTAGAGGACGCGCTCCAAAATTCCTGTCATATCCCTTATCTGCAATGAATGTCTTTGCCTCATCGGCAAGTGTAAGCTTAAAGCCTAATTTCTCAATACGTTTGTAAAAATCCTTAAGCTCTATGTCTATGATTTCGGATATGGACTCCTTCGACAACTGGTCAAACATCACTATATCATCGACACGATTAAGAAACTCAGGACTGAACGCCTTGTTGAGCGCTTTCGATATCACACTGTGCGCCTGATCTTTTGTCACCACTTCCGTATTGAAACCGACACCTCCTCCGAAATCCTTAAGCTGACGGGAGCCTACGTTGCTGGTCATTATGATAATGGTGTTCTTGAAATCGATCTTACGCCCGAGCGAATCGGTGAGACGACCTTCGTCCATCACTTGAAGCAAAAGGTTGAACACATCCGGATGGGCTTTTTCAATCTCATCAAGAAGCACTACGGAATACGGACGTCTCCTTACTTTCTCGGTAAGCTGTCCTCCCTCCTCATATCCCACATATCCGGGAGGTGCTCCCACAAGGCGGGACACCGTAAATTTCTCCATAAACTCACTCATATCCATACGGATCAATGAGTCTGTGGAATCGAAGAGATATTCAGCAAGCTTTTTGGCAAGATGCGTCTTTCCGACACCAGTCGGTCCGAGGAACATGAACACTCCAATCGGTTTGTCAGGATCCTTGAGTCCGATTCGGTTTCGTTGTATCGCCTTGACAACTTTCTTTATGGCATCATCCTGACCCACGACTGCACCCTTGAGACTGTTGCCCATATTTATAAGCCTACTGCCCTCAGTCTGCGCGATGCGCTGTGTCGGCACACCTGTCATCATTGCCACCACTTCAGCTACTTTCTCCCCATCAACTTCCTGGCGGTCGCTGTCGAGAGACTTCTCCCATTCCTTTTTGGCTGAATCAAGTTCATTCTTCTTGTTTACCACCTGATCGCGCAACGATGCGGCAAGTTCATAATCCTGAGACTTCGCGGCGTTCAGCTTATCCTGTGTCAGCGCATCGAC
>NZ_CAJMXD010000549.1:0-1481 GCF_905219685.1 Barnesiella sp. CU968 | reverse complement strand
TGGTAAGAAGAAGTATTTAAAATTAGGTTATAAGTAAATGGTTACTTGTCTAAACACTTACTTTTACGCCACTCTTTCCTCCAGTATAGACAATGCAATGTAGCTCACATGTTTTATAAAATCAGATTTGGCTTCGGTATAGCCGTCCCTGTTATTCCTGAATCTTGGGAAAGGCTTAGAAACTGAACTCGTCTTGACTTATTTTTTCTTAAAAAATAATGCTATATTCTCGTGTAAACCGATATCAATCATTTTGCGGGGAATGATTGACGACATGATTTCAATAACACTTTTCAACATACGATATCGGATAAAATCCTTGCGGACATATATTGTGACACACCGCTGCGAGACATATTCGCCCTCTATCGGCCGCACATTTTCACGCTGTGCGTCAGTCAGAAAAGGGAGGTGCATTTCGGGAATTATCGTAAAGCCGCCGTTAATATCGACAATGCGTATCAATGTCTCGATGCTTCCAGCCTCATAGATATGTCGCCCGATGCTTCTTTTCTTGCAAAAACTGAACGCGCTCTCACGCATACATTGCGACTCCTTCATTATCCACATCTTTTCATGCAACAGGTCTGCCGGATTGAATTTCGGCATCTTCAACAGACAATCCTTCGCCACATAGACGTGGAACGGCTCGCAATAGAATGGAATTTCCATGATTTCCTGAGCGGTATTGCCACTGATTGCTATTCCTACGTCAATCTTTTCCAGTCGGAGAGACTCAATGACCATGTCACCTCTCATTTCATTGACAGTCAGTTTTACATCCGGATAACTGTCGGTATACTTCTTGATAAACCATGGCATGAGATAAGGTGCGATGCTGGGTCCGATTCCTATTGAAAGAGAACCGGAGACTTCTTTCTTCTGCTCCGCGATTGTCTCTGAAATCAACTCGGTCTGAC
Organism: Barnesiella sp. CU968; assembly: GCF_905219685.1. Lineage (NCBI taxonomy): Bacteria > Pseudomonadati > Bacteroidota > Bacteroidia > Bacteroidales > Barnesiellaceae > Barnesiella > Barnesiella sp. CU968. The sequence goes on along the minus strand of NZ_CAJMXD010000549.1, from coordinate 561 downwards.
TCAAAATCTGCTCAGCCTGCCTTATCACTGTTTTTCCGAAGGCTGTCGGGCGCACACACTTGTTGCTACGCTCAAATAGACGCACTCCGAGTTCATTTTCCAGTTTCAGGAGAAGTGCGCTGAGAGTAGGCTGCGTCACATCAAGTTCCGCAGCGGCTTTTGCAAAATTACGATATCGGTCTATCGCTATTACGTATTTCAGCTGTTGAAGAGTCATGATAGATAAATTCAATGCAAAGATAACAAAAATCTGTTGTCATTCTATTATAAAGGCACTAATTTTGCGCTATAAGCAAGTATCCGAATTAATTAAATGATGATTGCAGTCAACCGAAAACTATGTCCGCATGACCATGTGTGTCCTCTGATACGTCTCTGCCCCGTGGGAGCCATTACCCAAGGTTCAGATGGCTATCCTGTCATAGACCACGACAAGTGTATTGAATGTGGCAAGTGCGTCCGCTCATGCCCGAAGAAAGCGATGGAAAGTTAGTACAACAGTCCCCGCTTCCCTCAGTTCACCGGATATAATTTATAAATATTCAAGAGCGGGGATGGCGG
>NZ_CAJMXD010000548.1:0-1482 GCF_905219685.1 Barnesiella sp. CU968 | reverse complement strand
ACAAATAATACTGTAAATCAAAGTATCCCAAACATATGCTATATAACATATGTTATGCTGATTAAAACATATAAATTGCAGAAAGCAGGCATAATTTTTTATGCCTGCTTTCTGCAATTTATAATATCGACTATTTCAAAACACTATATTATGACATAGTCTCAAAGTATAATACGGATAATTTACTCTGTGTAGAGATAATCACTGATTTCTTCGGGGCGGAAGTTGCCGATGAAGTCCGCATGCTTTGCAACCTCGGCTTTGCCATAGTTCACAAACACATGGAGCGACTTGCGGAAGGAAGAATCACGCTGCGTATCGTCGAGCATCAGATAACCCATCACGATATAGCCTGCCATCTCAACAAGGCGGCGAGCCATGAAATCCAGGAATTTGGGATCGTTGACACCGGTAACAGCCTCTACGGCATCGATATACTGCTGTGTCATGAAATTCAGCGTAGCCTTTACTGCCTCGTCCTCGGCGGCAACCTGTTTCTCAGCCTCTCCCTTGATCCAGTCGAGATATGTGCCGGTGGTGACGTGGCGGATAGCCGCCACAACCTGAAGCTGAGTGGTTCCCTCATATATTGAGGTGATGCGGGCGTCACGATAGATCTGCTCGCAGGCGTAATCTTTCATGAAACCGGAACCGCCGTGGATCTGGATGCAGTCATAGGCGTTCTGGTTGCAGAATTCCGATGTCATACCCTTTGCAAGCGGGGTGAAGGCATCTGCAAGACGGCTGTAGAATTTAGCCTCTTTCTTCTCTTCGACTTCAAGTTTGCGCTCTTTGGCGATATCATCGTAGATCTTATACATGTCTACGAAACGAGAGCAGGCATAAAGCAACGTGCGGCTGGCATCGAGCTTAGCCTTCATCAGAGAAAGAATCTCTGCCACCGCCGGGAACTCTATGATTGCCTTGCCGAACTGCTTGCGCTCTTTGGCATAATCAAGAGCCTCGCGATACGCATGCTCGCTGATACCTACACTCTGGGCGGCAATGCCGAGACGGGCGCCGTTCATGAGAGCCATCACATATTTGATGAGACCGAGCTTGCGGCTGCCTACGAGCTCAGCAGGTGCGTCCTTGTAGACAAGTTCGCATGTCGGACTGCCCTTGATACCCATCTTGTTCTCGATGCGGCGAACGTTAACGCCTCCGTTTCTCTTGTCATAAATAAACATAGAGAGACCGCGACCGTCTTTCGTACCCTCCTCGCTGCGGGCAAGTACAAGGTGAATGTCGCTGTCTCCGTTGGTGATGAAACGCTTCACGCCGTTGAGCACCCAAGAACCGTCCTCCTTCTGCGAAGCCTTGAGCATTACGGACTGAAGGTCGGATCCGGCATCCGGCTCGGTAAGGTCCATCGACATTGTCTCGCCGGCGCATACACGGGGAATATATTTCTCCTTCTGTGCTTCATCGGCAAACTCATAGATTGTCTCGGCACAGTCCTGAAGCCCCCAGAGATTCTCG
>NZ_CAJMXD010000547.1:0-1491 GCF_905219685.1 Barnesiella sp. CU968 | reverse complement strand
CCAGCACAAATAGCAAATTGCCATCCAACTCTTGACCTCGAATTTGATTAACACTTTTTAAGAGACACTAGTGTTAAATTGTTATATTTCAAGAAGAATTGGACTATTGGTAGTCTCTATGACATCTGTGAGAATCTCGGAGCGCTTTATATCGAGCATCATTTCTTTGCTAACCATAAAGTAGTCTATACGGAAGCCTTGATTGGCAATTCGATATTCCGGTCTATTCTGATAAAAGTATGAGAAATCAGTGCCATCCGGATGAAGGACACGATATGAATCCACAAGTCCTGCGGCTTTCATCATCCCTTCGAAGTTCTTGTGTTCCCATGGGAAATAGCAACCGGCATTTTTTACTGACACGCCATCCCATGCGTCTTTATCTGTAGCGACAATATTCATGTCTCCACAGACTATTAGAGGCTTTTCTTTTGATAGTTTCTCCAGATAATCGTGTAACTCATAATCCCATTGCCTCCTCATCTGGAGCCACTTCTCGTCACTTGTATTAGAATACGGGAAATATGTATTGACAAGGATGAACTGATCAAGCCTCAACACATTGATACATCCGGTATCCAACAACCATGCCGGTATATCATTTCTCTGAGCTTCAATGTCAAAAGGAAAACCTTGACGAATATATGTGCTCACGCCTCCGAATAGACCGTCCTCCATAATTCCGAGCCATCCCATATAGTCGGGAATCTGCGTAAGAAAGACTCCTTTCTTACGCACTTTCTGGAAGCACATCAAATCCGGTTGATATTCTTCAACCAGTCGGTTAATTGCATCTAACCGGGACTGAATCCCATTTACATTCCAACTTAATATCTTCATTACCTTTTCAAAATTAATAACGTGACTATATCTCTATTTTTTCGCTTATGCTCTCTCCTAATTTTGATGGGTCGGCTTTAGTGACAACAAATTCACCATTACTATATGATTCTATCGAGTTGTATTTGGCATCAATCAAGATGTCACCTTCAATACTCATAACGCCCCACTTATTGCCGGCTTTGAATCGAAGGTATTTCACATTTATGGGACTTATCATATCATATTGGGCAAGAACAGCGTAATTGTTTTCGTCATCTACAATACCCCAGTAACCATCAATTAGCTTAACTATAAAATAGCCATTTTTCAAAGGAATCTGTTCGAGATACTCTGGTTCATCGATATATGACTCTTCTAATACGCTTCCTTCAGAATCAATATAAATGACTACATCACCTTTAATAAGTTTAAGCTGGTTATCATCAGATACATTTATATCACCTGTCGAGGATGATAATGTCTCGTCTTTGGAGTACCATAAACTCCAAATTCCGGATGACTTATCGAACTTGAAAATTTTGTTCTCAAAGAAATAAAATTCAATAGGCTTTTGTCCGATAAATAAATTCTTCTTCACTGGCGTCTCTTAAAATCTGTTAATGCGAAATTGTTAAACTCTGTATTCATGTTGGTTACGCGATTTTCTGG
>NZ_CAJMXD010000546.1:0-1493 GCF_905219685.1 Barnesiella sp. CU968 | reverse complement strand
CTCCAAGACAACGCTGTCCGGTTACCTTGATTTCTGCGAGGCTGTCTCCGACATTGAAGCGAAAGACGCTATGAAAAGGCATCTCCTCTCAATCAGAAGACACATTGACGAACTTGCCGCGAAAAAATATCATAAAACCATTGAAAACTCAGCAGAACTGGTGTTGATGTTCATACCCAACGATGGTGCCATGATTTCCGCCATAGACAATGACGATGCCATAGTCAGTTACGCGCTCGACAGGAAAATTGCACTTGTCTCCCCTTCTCAGATTATGAGCGTAATAATGCTTGTGTCTCAGATCTGGCGCAAAGAGGCGCAAGACCGAAACGCGACAGAAATCGCAAGACTCGGGGGACTGCTTTATGATTCGGCGAAAGATTTCCTTTCCGACCTACAGAGCATCGAAAAGAATCTCGCCGCAGCCCACCGAAGCTACGAATCAGCACTTTCGCGACTCACCTCCGGCTCACGCAGCTTCCTCGCCCGCGCCGAACGCCTCCGCGACCTCGGTGCAAAAACCTCCCGCCGACCCTGACAATATAAAAAAGATTATATACATTTAATTATGATTTTACTGGATTTTTCGTATATTTGCAAATCGAAGTAATTCAACAATGGCAAATTTGCAAATGTTGTAGTATTATGATAAGCGTTTTCGATATATATAAAGGGATTCCGATAGGAACAATAATTAAAAGAGATCTCAAAAAAAGAGGGATCTCCCAAATTGCCTTATCTCGATCCATTGGCATATCATATAAAACACTAAATCGTATCATAAACAATCACCGCACAATTGAAAACACATACGCAATAAAGATTGAAAAGATTTTGAATTATGAGCCATCTTTTCTCATTAACTTACAGAATTATATAATTCAAAGAGACAAGAATCAGAAATCAATTTTTTTATACGGCACCACTCCTATAATACGCAAATGTGTGTTCTGGGATATTGACATGAATAAACTTGATTGGCGTAAGAACAAAAACTTCATCATTAACCGCGTTTCCCAATACGGCAATACTTCAGAGAAATCTGCCATAAATGAATTTTATGGTCTATAACTCATAATCTATTATGCCATTACATCTAAAAACTGTAACCCCTGCTCTCAAAGAAATTCTTTATGAATTAATGGATTGCAGTTTATTTAAACCATTCAGATTAGTTGGAGGAACCAATCTATGTTTACGCTTTGGATATAGATTATCTTCCGATATAGACCTTTTTACTGATGCTGAATACGAAAGCATTGATTTCAATAAAATTGAAAATTTCCTTCAATCTAAATTTCCGTTTTATGATTGCAACGACAAACAAAAGATTGTGGGCATGGGAAGGGCATACTATATTGGATATGATGAAAATAATATAATCAAATTCTAAGAGATTGTCTAAATTTTATTGATTAAAAATTTTATGGCAGCGAAATCAATCATTTCTTCCGTTGATTAATTTGATATTTCATAATTTCGAGCGAGTCTGC
>NZ_CAJMXD010000545.1:0-1497 GCF_905219685.1 Barnesiella sp. CU968 | reverse complement strand
CTTCCTATCATATCACATACAACGGAAGGAAGGAACTTGGCGATTCTGTTGTCGCCATACTCGACAGAGTCGGCAAATCTCTGTCGGTATTCGACACAACATCGCTTGTAAGCCGGGTCAATTCACTGGAATCCGCACGTATAGACGATGATTTCATACGCGTATACAGCATGTCGAAGAAAATCAATGAAATCACGGAAGGAGCGTTCGACCCCACATTATCACCTCTTATTTCGGCTTGGGGATTCGGAAGCAGCCACAAGGCTTCTCCCGACACGTTGCATATCGACTCCATCTTGAGATATACAGGCATCGGGAAAACACATATCTCCGGAGACACCATTTTCAAGGATGACATCCGCATCGAGTTTAACTTCTCTGCAATAGCCAAAGGTTACGGTTGCGATGCCATAGCCGAAATGCTGGAAAGAAACGGAGTGAGCGACTTCCTTGTGGAAATAGGTGGAGAAATTATGATGAAAGGGAGAAATCCGGAGGGATCGGCATGGAGAATCTCTATCGACCGTCCTATCCTCTCCAATGACCGAGAGATACACGATTCTCAGGAAATAATCAGCATCTCTGACGCGGGAATAGCGACTTCGGGGAATTATCGCAATTTCCACCGCTCATCTTCGGGTGAGACTTACGGACATACAATCTCCGCATTTACCGGGCGACCGGTTTCCACTGATGTCATTTCAGCAACAGTAGTCGCTTCCTCGGCGATGGAAGCCGACGGATTTGCAACAGCTTTCATGGCGATGGGAAGCGAAAAGGTCAAGTCTGTCAACAGCAAGCTCGGATTGCCGGTGATGCTTGTTCTCTCAGACTCCACGACATGGACATCCCCCCGATTCAAAAGCATGATACAGAAGAAATAATAAAAAACAAACTGCTAAAAATCAATGATAGAAGCATTAATTGCACTAAGCATAGTTCTAAGCATCGCAGTGATAGCGTTGCTGCTCTATTTCCGCAGCCGCATGGCAGCCATGGGCAAAGAGTCTGAACAGAGTTTCAGGATTATGGCAGCCGAATCGCTCGAACGCAATGCCCGCACTCTCCAGCAGAACAACGCCGAACAACTGGTCTCAATTCTATCACCGCTGAGAATGAGAATCGAGGATTTTAACCGCGAGATGGAAAAGAGTTACACAGATGCGGCTGCGTCACGCCGTTCTCTCTCCGACCAGATAGAAAGACTGACACGTCTCAACCTTACCATCGGAGAAGAGGCGCGCAACCTCTCCTCCGCCCTTCGCGGAAACAATCGCGTGCAGGGTCAATGGGGTGAAACCGTGCTGGAGTCTCTGCTTGAACGTGCCGGACTCAAAAAAGGAATAAACTTCGACACTCAGGTGACTCGCGATTCAGAAGGAAATTCACTCCGCGATGACGACGGTAGATTTCTCCGCCCCGACATGGTGATATTTCTGCCCGACAATCGCAATATTATCGTGGACTCCAAGACATCGCTGTCCNGTTACCGTGATT
>NZ_CAJMXD010000544.1:0-1497 GCF_905219685.1 Barnesiella sp. CU968 | reverse complement strand
TCATATTCATGATTCAGATTATCCATATTTTAAATAATTAAATGATTAATAATAAATTATAGCTCTTGTTTCCGATTTTTCAAAGTTTTCTTTCGTGGGTGCGGAGTATTCCCCGTTATCTTTCATTTGTCTTGTGGAAGAAGTTCCCTTGAAAAGGCGTTCTGTCCAATTGCCCTCTTTGTCGAATTTCAGATAGCTGATGGAAAACTCCACTTCCCAAATTTCATCAGGTCCATCCGAGGTGTATGTGCCGGATACGGGATTACCTTCCGGCACATAGTCTGTGAGCGCAAGTCTGAAAACCGTGCCATCGCTTTCTCTGCATTCCGTCCCATTGATAATCCCGTTGTCATTGCAAACCATTCTGTTGTCGGTAAGTTCATCAAACCTGCTTGACAGAGAACCATCCTCGTTGAACTGCAGTGGTCCCGAAATGCATGTCACGAACGGTGAGTATTCTTTAGTACGTACAGTCTTTACTTTTCCTCGTAATCCGAATTTCCGGAGATCATCCGAATTATATGGCGGTATGCTGTCTGCCGGTGTATCTTCAATCTCAATATTCACAGGAAGAACTGTATCGCTTGCGGAACCGCAAGCGGAATCGTCTCTCACTTCTTTTCCTTTGCCCCCGCATGATACAATCAACGGCAATGCAGCGGTAAAAAACAGGTGTTTCAGCTTCATATTACATGGATATGGTTAGAGATCATAAGGGTGGTTCAGAGACATCTTCCCTTGTCTTGACGTTTTGAGGAAAGAGGACTGGAATCCATGGGTGAAGAATTGTTAATGCAAATATAGTGTTTTGTGAGAAAATAAACAAGAAAACCGCAACCATCTGTCGATGGCTGCGGTTTTCACTATGTTGTGGTTTATGGCTATTGCTGGGGATTCAGTCTGTATTTCAGTTCGACAGTGCCGGGAGTGGTTCCGTCAGGCAGGTCGTCTGCCGATTCTACAACTGTCACTATTGTTGACAATTGGGCGTAAGCGATGGATTTGTCAACCTGAAGAACATCGAAAGCGAGAGTGAAAAGGTGATTGCCTACAGGGAGATACGCGGCAGGAATCGAGCCACCGAACGGCTGCACGATCGTGTACCCCATTCCTACGTGGTCAAGCACATAATTCACGCCTGATATACCGGCGGCTTTGCCACCGAGTCCTTCGGCTGTGATACCCGATACCGTCAGCGGCTCACCGGATACTATGAAAATGCGTCCGTCGGCATCGACGGCGTTGTCGATACTTACAGTAATATCAACAGAAGGCATATCATCGTCATCGTGACAGGAAGTCAGGAATCCCAATGGCAATAACAGAAGGAGATAAAGAAACTTTTTCATACTAACTGATATTAAAAATTAATTTATCTATATAACACTTAAAAACCGTTTTGGATTAAGAGAGTGTTTGGATTTAACATGAATTATATGTAAGATTTTCCGGAATTAATTCTTTTCATCCACATGAAGTGTCTTTCCGGTGAATTTC
>NZ_CAJMXD010000543.1:0-1507 GCF_905219685.1 Barnesiella sp. CU968 | reverse complement strand
AGGCGTTCAGAACACNGTTCCGGGGAGTCGGAGACATCAAGTTCTTTATGTTCAGACTGGCCACACTATACTCTTGATACTCTCTCCCGCCCACCGGAAAAATCCGCTGACCCTAAATAATTTCGATGTCATACCTAATGGATAATTAATTTTTTGTTACTTACTTACAATAAAAATCCGTATATTTGCAACAGAAGTAATATTGCCTAAAATGTGACTACTAACTATGCTTACGTTTAACAGAAAATTGCTGCTCACACTTACAAGCATCATTGCCATTACAATAATGCCTGCCTGTAAACATGACTCTAAAGAGATAAACGAATTGCTAAAAATTGAAAAACTCAACGAAAGCGATCCAAAGGCGGCATTAGAGCTTATCGATTCAATCCAACCGGAAAAATACAACACTCCTAAATTAAAGGCATTATATAGCCTTGTAAAATCACAAGCTTTAGACAAGAATTTAATTCTGCTTAACAGCGACTCCATAATTTCCGTCGCTCGTCAATATTATGAAGATTCACCCGATAAGTACCACAGGATGAAATCTGAATATTATTATGGAATGATCAATCTAAACAGTGAAAAACTTGACACCGCACTTTTAGCTTTCCTGAAGGCATATGACCTTGGTGAAGAAATCAAGGATTATTTCTGGCAAGGAATGGCAGCATCCCGGATTGCCGAAATATTCAATAATAATAAAGATGGACAACAAGAACTCGAATTCTCAAAAATTGCTTTAAATTGTTTAAATAAAACACATAAAGAACAATACATAAATTATGCAATATTAGATTTGGGAACGGCTTATCACAATGTTAATTATACAGACTCTTGTATACTTATAATAAAAAATTTACTTGAAACGAGCAGACGAAATCAAGATCATGCACTTGAGTCTGCAGCTCAAGAGCTATTGGGTGCGGCCTACCTAAAATGTAATAAATATCAATCTGTGTTAGACATATTACAAAACAATTCACGACATGAAAATGTATCACCACTTATAATAGCCTATATGGCAATAGCACATTTAGGACTTGGAAATTTTGAAGAAGGAAAACATTTAATACTTAAACTTGAAAATGATAGCACATTAATTTCAGACTATTTGAAATACGATTTATATAGGAAACTTAATGATAAAGATAAAGCATTAACAGCATTAGAGGAAGCATATGGCAAAATTGACGATAAATTTGATTCTCATGTCACATCCAAGCTATCGCTTTCTATATTAAAATATCATAGGACACAACAGCTACTTGATAAGGCAAATGTTGTTCGATATAAATCAAGAGTAATATTCATAGCAATTGCATCTGTTTTACTCATAACAATAATAATTCTTACTTTTCTATATTATTCACAAAAACAAAAATTTAAGAATCAAGAATTAGCAACAAGTGCAAAAAATTTAAATGATAGATTATTAACAATAAACGAAAGTAACAAGAAATTAGCTAAATCAATCTTCTCTCTACTTTCAACACAGTTTATT
>NZ_CAJMXD010000542.1:0-1508 GCF_905219685.1 Barnesiella sp. CU968 | reverse complement strand
ACGGGTTATGTTTGGTTATAAACTGTCTTATTAAATGATTTTTAAATTCCATTAAATCTCTGAAGAATACCACCTCTTTCAGAATCTTACCGAATTGAATTTCCACGCATGCCAAAGCTTCTGGAAAATAGTAATCATGTTGGTTATAGATAATTGTAAAATCCAGTCTTTTCATATTTTGTAAATTGTCCCAGCATAATGGTTTCCCGAATCGTTTTGGATTTTCTTCCCATAAAGGAATTATTTCCAGAACAGGCAGGTAGTCATCACCGCCGAACCGGTCTTTTTGTAATCGCAATCCGATTATAAGAGGGTTTATTCTCATGTACAATGTCCTCTCCGTATATTTTGAAAGCACCGGGAATTTACTATGCCACTCTTTAAAAATATCTTTATATTGTTTCATAATTATAATACTTTAAGAGAGTGTTTGGATTTAACTTTCATTCACGTGAAGATGGATTTATATAATTCATGTTAAATTCAAACACTCTCTAAATCTTGTTCTCAGCCAGATCCCAGACAGCATTGAATTCTTCCTCCGTGATGAAATTTTTGTATTCCAAGTAAATATCGGAGAATTTCCTGCGAACTTCGGGCATATGGTTGATAACAGCATCGTCTCGCGTCATTCTTGTAATTCCTTTGTCCGACTATAGGAGAGTCTTTTTCATGGCGTTTGATTGGTTAGGGCGGTTTATAAACGATTTTTGTCCTGATGTGTAATACATCAGGACAAAAATATACATTTATTATGATGTTTGCAAGATATTTGCAATAAAACTACATAAATGAACGCATAACTGCNGGGTACTGTGTCACTATTTGCTTAAAATCTGATTCTATAGCTTAAGCATCTGGTTCTGAGCGGCAAGGTCGTCAAGATATTTATGGCGGTCTTCCTCGATCATACGGTCGAATTCGGCGGCGTAGTCGGCGATTACTTCGGCGGGGCGGCGCCAGCTGTCATCAAACCTGCCTGCAATCCATGACCTCTGCAGGTTGGGGTAATGCCTGAAGGCGTTGTCGAACACTTGTTCGATTTCCGTTATGCTCTCTTTGTTCATGGCGTGTTCAAGAGATGTGCGGGTCATAAGCAATCCGGCGATGTCTACCCATGAGGCAGCTTCCACACCCGGTTCGCGTGCCGGAAAACCATTCTCGGCGGTATGGAGGTGGAGATATTTGTAGATGGCAAGCCGATAAAGGTGACTTGCCCGTTCAAGAGCCGCACGGGTGAACTTCATGCCTTTGTAGCGGAGAAAGCGGTCATCGTCTGCGGGAAGTGCGAGAAGTTTGCGGATCACTTCGAGTGCATCGAGCATGGCGCCGACAGTCAGGGGATTGAGCACATCGAAGATAATGCGGTCGTGGAGAGGCAGTCTGCGTTTCTGGCGTCTGTCGCGTGTCGGCCATTTTTTCTCGTCCCTCATCAGTCCGCAGCTTCTGAGCATGGCGCCCGGTACCACCACTGTGGCGCCACGGTCGTCACCGAAGAGGTATGAGAA
>NZ_CAJMXD010000541.1:0-1517 GCF_905219685.1 Barnesiella sp. CU968 | reverse complement strand
GGTCAAAATTTGGCTGGTCCTTTTTTAGTGGCCGGCGTCAGACACACTCAAAGAAACAGTATCAAGCGCGTTCCTTGAAAGCATCAGCCTCCACAGCTTGGGATTCAGGGAACGCGCCAAAAATCAGGGAACGCGCCAAAACTTGAAAAGGCTTGAAAATCTGAAGATTTTCAAGCCTTTTCTGTCGGGGTGAGGCGACTCGAACGCCCGACCTCTACGTCCCGAACGTAGCGCGCTACCAACTGTGCTACACCCCGATTTTTGTTTGCGAATGCAAAGTTACAATTTTTTTTTACAATCTCAAAATTTAATTCAAATTATTAACGAAGATTCCTCAATATATCCCTCCGGATAACCGATAAAATAGAATATTATCAACGACAAAACTGCAAAAAGAACAATATTGACAAGAGAAAGTCTCCAGGCAACTTTGCTATATCTTGGCTTGCGCATCAGTGATATAGCGATAAAACCGAGAATCATTGAAAGCACGGGAACCGGCATATAAATATAGCCGTCGTCAATGTCCATCCAGAAAGGAGCCATGATTCCGATGAGTCCTGAAGCCAGCGTGGATATGACCAGGAGCAAGCCCGTGGCAGCGTTGCCATAGCGTCCGAAAAAGGTTGTACGGGATGAAGTCACGTTATTTCTACGGTGAAAGACTCCGAAGATGACATGACAGTTTACAGCCATCATGCCAGTTATCATTCCCAATATCAAAGCCGGCATCAGATCCCACCAGCTGAAGAGAGCAAGAGCTTCGTGCTGCGACTGGACAAATGCAGTCCCGACAACCGCGATTGGACCGAAGATCAGGAATGTCGCCACCGGATAAAACACAGAGCGGCACAAAGGATGAGGTCCGGTGTTGCTTATGACCACAATTATCGCGATAAACGCGGCGAAGAGAATAGTCCACCATCCCGCCATCGACAACACTGCCAATCCTGCAGTAGCTGTCAGAATAGAGAACACTTGTATACCCTCCTTGAGAATGTAGGTCAGCGGACGGTCGATATCATCGGCATAGACAATATTGTTTTCTTCGTTTTCTCCATAACCATTTTTAGCATCATAATAACGATGCATCACATTGCTCGCACATTGCGCGAAGATTGCGAAGAGCAGACAAGCCAGTGCGGGGAAAGGCTGAAGATTGCCATGCGCGACGGCGGCTGCCGTTCCGGCAACGACCGATGCAATGCCGAGCCATAACGTACGAAGCCCAGCAGCTTTGATTAAAATCTGGAAAGCAGTCACGATAGATAAATTTGGCGTCTTTAGGGAAGGCGCAAAGACGATAGATTTTGAAAGCGGCATGCCACTTTCTTTGTTGTTCGATTGCAAAATTAATTAAAAAGGTGTAAATTTGCAAATATATTAAGTCACAATGCCATTGAGACCCTACACCTTGATAATGGCAGGTGTCTTGCTAAAAACTCAGATAATGAAGATCCATCGGGAAGGAACCAATATATTGATTCTATTGTTTATAGTATTGGCAGTGCTTAATG
>NZ_CAJMXD010000540.1:0-1520 GCF_905219685.1 Barnesiella sp. CU968 | reverse complement strand
AATTTATATCTGTTGTAAAGGATTCAGAAGGGGAGAACGCAGCCTCGGCATTCAGAGAGTGCAAAGAAAATTTCGAGTCATATTGGTCTCAAACGCTTTGCAATGTGATGCGTGCGCTTAACAATATAAGGTATCAGCTTTAAAACGGAGACAATGATTAAAAGACTTTTGAACTGGCTCGACGAGAGCACATGTAATTTTATGGCGGTAGCTGCAATGGAAAGAGAGCTGCTTGCCGCCGGTTTTTCAGAAATACGTCAAGAGAACCGCTGGGACATCAAGCGGGGAGGAAAATATTATCTCAAGAAAAACGACAGCGCGATATTTGCGTTCATAGTCGGAGAAGGAGATATTAGCAAAGAGGGTTTCCGTATAGTATCGGCTCATAGCGACAGTCCATGTTTCAAAATAAAGCCGAATGCTGAAATCTATGGTGACGGGGGAGTGGTATCCCTGAATGTCGAGAAGTATGGCGGCGGCATACTCTACACATGGTTTGACCGCCCGTTGTCGATATCCGGCAGAGTCATGGTGAAGGGGAAAGATGCACTTCATCCACACACATTGCTTGTCGATCTGAAGCGCCCCGTGGCTACAATCCCTCATCTTGCCATACATTTCAACAGAAGTGTGAACGAAGGTAACGCACTTTCGGTGCAGAAAGATATGAAGCCGGTATTGGGTTATTATTCCCAAGAGGAGATCGAGACGTTCAAACGCGAAGGTGGTGTGGTAAAAAGCATAGTAGCTGCGCATCTCGGAATATCCGCCCGTGATATCATCGAATATGAACTTTGTCTTTATCCTGCGGAAAAAGCGGCATTGACCGGTATTTCCGGCGAATACTTCCAGTCTGCCCGTATAGATGACCTTTCGATGGCGTTTGCCGGACTGGAGGCGTTGCTTAGGGCACCGGAGAAATCGGATGCGACGAGAGTTCTGGCTGTTTTCGACAATGAGGAGACAGGATCCGGAACCAAACAGGGAGCGGCTTCACCCGTTCTGCGTGACGCGATGGACCGAATCGTGCGTATTATAGAAGGTGATGACCCTCAGAATACATATATGGCTGTGGCAAATTCATTTATGATATCCGCCGATGATGCTCACGCGTGGCATCCCAATTATAATGAAAAGTATGATCCGACAAATCATCCGGTCATAGGCGGCGGTCCTGTGATAAAGATAAATGCCAATTGCAAGTATATGACAGATGCCCAAGGAGCCGCAGTGTTCTCAGAGTTGTGTGACAGAGCAGGTGTAAGGTGTCAGTATTTTGTAAATCATGCGGATGTCGCAGGTGGCTCTACTCTCGGAAACATCTCTTCATCGCAGTTCGACATCAGGGGTGTGGACATGGGCAATGCCATATGGGCGATGCATTCTGCGAGAGAAACAGCTGGCGTTACAGACCACATCGACACAGTGAAGGTTTTCAACCTTTTCTATCAATAACGAATGTCAGTAAACTCAAATTTGCATAGCAACATTTATTTTTATAATTTTGCATCTCGAAACAA
>NZ_CAJMXD010000539.1:0-1521 GCF_905219685.1 Barnesiella sp. CU968 | reverse complement strand
GGTTCGGTTGACGCTTTCGGAGCCGCAGTGCGTGCCGGTGAGTCGGAGACTCCGTCATGGAAACTCGTGGAGGAGATGGAAAAGATCATGCGCGATGAAAACAACGGCGAGAACTGCTCCCAGTGTCTTCCCGTAAATCTTGACACCACTGCTCTCAAACGCATCAACATGGCTTTGCGATGGCTTGTGCGCGATGACGGAATCGTAGACATGGGTGTATGGAAAAGCATACCCAAAAGCAGGCTGTTCATTCCACTCGATGTGCATGCCGGCAACACGGCGAGAAATCTCGGTCTTATCTGCCGTCGTGCCAACGACCGCAAAAGCGTGGAGGCTCTCACGGCAACGCTGCGCACTCTCCGCCCCGAGGATCCGGTCTTCTACGATTATGCCCTCTTCGGAATCGGAGTCGGAGAATAATCATGACAACAGATTCCGAACTGTTAAGAAATCATCTTAAAAACTGCTTAACCTGATTTAGCAACTTCAAGGCAATTGTATCGAATATGAACAGGATTACGACCATAATCTTACTACTTTTATCTTACGTCGCGACCTCCGTCCCGACATACGCGACAAGCGAATTCGAGAATCCCAAACGCGAGTTCCGCGGCGCGTGGCTTCATGTGATCGGACAGACACAATGGCAGAACAAATCTACCGAACAGGCAAAAGCATATATACGCGAACAGCTCGACAAACTCCACGAAGCCGGCTGCAACGCCGTCATCTTTCAAGTACGTCCCACTGCCGACGCTCTCTACAAGTCGGAACTCGAACCCTGGAGCGCATGGCTTACAGGGAAACGCGGGAAAGCACCCTCTCCGATGTGGGATCCGCTGGAATACTGTCTTGAGGAGGCACATAAGAGAGGGATGGAGTTTCACGCATGGCTTAATCCTTACCGTGTGACTTCAAATGCGAAGGAGATTCTGCCGTCAAGCCATATCTCCAGGATGGAACCCCAGCGCTTTTTCAAATATAACGGACAGGTTCTTTTTGACCCGGCATATCAGGAGAACCGAGATTTCATATGCAAGGTAGTCGATGATATTGTGAACCGGTACGATGTTGATGCAATCCACATCGATGACTATTTCTATCCCTATCCAGCCCCCGGAAAAAAAATACCTGATGACGCCAGCTATCTGAAATACGGACTGGGCAGAAACCGCAACGACTGGCGACGCCATAACGTAGACCTCCTTATAGAGCAACTGCACAAAACAATCAAGGAGCGCAAACCGTGGGTAAGATTCGGTGTAAGTCCGTTCGGCATCTGGCGAAACAAACGTTCTGACCCCAGAGGAAGCGAGAGCACCGGTCTGCAGAACTATGACGATCTTTATGCTGATGTGCTTTTATGGGCTAAAAACGGATGGATCGATTATCTTGCCCCGCAGCTTTACTGGAATCTTGACACTCCGGCGGCTCCAAGCCGCAAGCTTGCAAAATGGTGGAACGACAACGCATCGGATGTTGACATATACATCGGTCAGGACGTGAAACGCACAATGGATG
>NZ_CAJMXD010000538.1:0-1529 GCF_905219685.1 Barnesiella sp. CU968 | reverse complement strand
TTTTAAGTACCACCAAAAAACTAACTCAAAGCCATGTCGATACACAAAATTACTCCTTTTCTCTCGGATATCAAAGACTTTTTCAAAAATTCCGATATGACAGCAGCCATACAGAACATAAGTTCTATACTTGGGCAGGTCAAGATGACCGAGCGCGACACGCTTGCAGTAACAAGCAAGCGTAACTGTGTTTACCGGTTGCTGACTGTATTCCAATGTCTTCTTCTTTTCCCATGTTTCGGCATTAGAAACGCATACCGCAATCAGAAGTACGGTACACTTGATTCGTTGATTAAGGCCAGAAAGGATGTTTTCTACCGCTTTATGGNAAATCCCGATATAGACTGGAGAAAGACTCTCTGGCATATATCGGTACAGCTGTGGAACCGAATACATATCCGTTCTGACCATAAAGCCGATGAGGTGTGTCTGATTCTTGACGATACCGACCATGAGAAGACAGGCCGGACTATTGAAAAAATCGGGCGTGTCCATTCCCATCTGGCTCACAAAGCGGTGCTCGGATTTAAGTGTCTCTGTATGGCTGTCACCGACGGAGTGTCGCAAATGCTTCTCGACCTCGCCATCGTCGGAGAGGAAGGAAAGAAAGGGAACTACGGTATGAGCGCCAGGGAACTCAAACGGCGTCGTATCACGGAACATGACAGCGAGGCGCTTCGCAAGCGTGAGCAGGAATATGACATGTCCAAGATTGTGCTTGCAAAGCAGATGATAAAGCGGGCCATCCGTCGAGGCATAAGGTTCAGCTACGTGTTGGCAGACAGTTGGTTTACCAACAAGGAGATTGTCCAGTTCATCCATAGCCGCCATATCAAATGCCATTGGCTTGGCATGATAAAGGTCGGAGAGAACGGTAAGACAAAATACCATACCAAACACGGAGACCTTTCTGCTCCAGCACTTGTGAAACTCGGTAAAAAACTCAAATTGCAGAAGTACAGCCGCAAGCTCAAATGCTACTATATCATGTTTGATGCCACGTTCGGAGGTGTCCCTGTAAGGATATTCCTTGTACGCCGGACCCAACACGGCAAATGGAACGGATTGCTTACAACCGATACCGCAATGGATTTCTTCAAGGCATGGCGGATATATTCCAGACGCTGGGCTCTTGAAGTCGTNTTCAAGGATTGCAAGACCAATCTGGGATTCGGCNAGTGCCAGAGCACCTGCTTTGCATCTCAGATTGCCGCCGCCACATTGTGCTNTCTGCAGTATAATATCCTTTCCATCGCAAAACGCTTCAGCGATTACGAAACTATCGGCGGTCTCTTTCGGGATATTTCCAAAGAGACAGTCCAGCTCTCCGTCGCCCAACAGATATGGGGAATCCTTCAGGAGCTTGTCTCGGCAATAGCAAGAGTCTTCGGCCTGCTGGACGAAGAAGTCTATGATGCGGTGATTAATCATTCTGATGAATTGGCTCATATCGCTAAATTTTACAATCTGAAATCAGCAAGTTGAACTTGCGAAACTTAAATAAGTAAATTTAATAATTTTGTATTGTC
>NZ_CAJMXD010000537.1:0-1548 GCF_905219685.1 Barnesiella sp. CU968 | reverse complement strand
GTTCGGCAGCCGCCGCCACCAATGACCTGCCTGCAGTGATGTCGGAATTGAGGCGGTTCAGTTCGCCGAGTCCTTTTTTCACTTCCGCCTCATTGCGGCGCAACTCCTCTTTGGTGCGTGCTATCTCCTTCTGAGTCTCCGCCTGACGGCGCTTTGCCTCTGCCGAAGTCTCAGTTTTCGTGTTTGTTTTTTTCGAGGTGCGTCTTGTGCTCTTTCCGGAAGATGTTTTTTTTGATGCGGATTTACGAGTTGACGCTTTCTGCTCGGTTTTTGCTTTTGTTCCGTTTTTTGTTCTCCGGTTTACAGAGTGTGCCGGTATTCCCGACAACAGGATTGTCAGTGCAAAGAGGATTATATGTTTCTTGATGTGTGAGGGAATCATTTAACTTAGAAGGAGCTGATGAATTGTTTTATTCCGACGCGTGTAAATCTGGAGTTGAGAGAAACCGGTGACGGAGCGTTCGCCTCCCAGTCGATATCGTTGAATTCGATCAAGGCATCGAATTTCTTATTGAAATCGCGAGTGAAAGATATGTCGAGGTCGAAACCTTTGTCCAAGTAAGTGTAATCGAGCGCGAGCGCGAGTTCGTGGTCGGATGTGGAGAGCTCAAGTGTCAGCTTTTCCGTCTGACCGATTGAGTTTATACGGTATTCATAGCCGAATTCATCCTCATCGCTTCTTCCGCGAGGGAATGTCAGCGACCATGCCGCCTCTGAATGTATGGAATCTGCCGGAAGAGATCTGAAATCGAAGAAATCGGCATTGGCTTCGGAAAGCTCGCCTGACTGCAAAGCCACGGCGCGTCCGAGAAGCAGGCTCTGGATATCACCGATAATGTCTGGATAATCATATTTGATTCCGGCAAGCGACTCTTTGCAATAGACACGTTTCATTTTGTTGACCGCAAGCAGCGTATCCCCCTCGATGTCGATGCGTCCCACCTCGCCGAGCAAAGAAGCCCTGACAGAGATTGAGATAGTCTCGTTTCTTCTCATGAATATCCTGACAGAAGGTGACACCGGGAGTTTTTTCATGCGCAGTTTCCCCGACATGGCGGCAGTCTGCCAGTCGATGTAGTTGGGGAGTATCGCATTGAGAGCTTCCGTGCGCCCGTCAATCGAGTCCGCAGGTGTCTGCGCCATTGCCGAAGAAACCCCGGCTGCAAGCATAAAGAGCGATGTTGATATAAAATGAGAGCGGCACTGAGCCGATACTTTATCTCTTGCCATTTTTTAGCGTTTTAATTTTCTGAAGAATGTTGTCGTTGTCAGGTTCGAGAGCCGCAGCTTTCTCGTAAGCCTCCAGAGCCTCCTCCTTTTCGCCGAGGGTTGACAGGATGTCGCCATAATGCTCGTAAAGCTCGGCATGCTCGTTGTTCTCCTTAGCAGCTTCCTCGACTGCCGAAGCCTGATATTTGCGAGCCTCCTCATTTTCCCCTTTCTTATGCAGAATCCATGCGTACGTGTCAAGATATGTGGGGTTTGAGGAATTTTCTCCGNCCAGGCTCTTCAGGCTCATCTCCGCCGCACGGTCAAGGTCACCTCCGT
>NZ_CAJMXD010000536.1:0-1549 GCF_905219685.1 Barnesiella sp. CU968 | reverse complement strand
GGTAGTGTTTCACTGAGTGTGTCTGAGGCGAGTTCACTCAAGCCTGTAGACCTCAGATGACGATGCAAATTTAATTGTTTTTTCTCATTGTTTCGTTATTCGATGAAAAAAATAGTAATTTTGGTATGCAGCCGGACGAGGAAACGGGCTCTGCTGAGGAGCAACCCGCCAGCAACATGGCTGCGCCAAAACTGGAGACAGTGGAATACTGAAGCCGTTCCGTATGGGACGGCTTCAACTTCACCAGGATGGCCATTCCGCTAAGAAAACCTTTACCGGCAGTTCGGAAACAGCGTCTTGTCTGCTGTTATATTCGGCAGAGCCCTGTCGAAGGCCTTATGGTCCATCGCCACACTGCCCATCAGGGTCAGCACAGACTCTTCATTCGGCATAGCGGTTCTCATTCGGGTAACCCTGCGGAAGTCGCGGTTGAGCCGTTCGATCCAGTTTGTGGTGTATATCATCGCCTGAATCTCAGGCGCATAGTTGAGGTATGTCATGTAAGCCTTGTAGTCGGCGTTGTTTCGGAGCAGCTTTATAGTGCGATAGTCCTTGCCCCATTTGTCGCACATTGCCTGCCACTTCTCCCATGCCATTTCTACTGTGTAGTCCCGTTGGCCGGTGCGGAACACATCGCGCAGGTCGGCGGCCAAGGCAGCCTTGTCCCCATGCCTTACCTTGGCGAACATATTGCGTTTCAGGTGGGTAACGCAACGCTGCAACGGTGTGCCGGGGAATTTCTCTCCGATTACGGTGTCAAGTCCTTTGATGCCGTCCGCCACCATCAGACCGACCCGTTGAACACCACGTTCTTTCAGCCTGTCAAAGATATCACCCCAGCCCGTGGCACTTTCCTGCGGCATGTTGAAGATGCCAAGAACCTCGCGTGTGCCTTCTTCGGTTACGGCCAATGCCACATAGAACGCCTCGGAAGCCACCGATCGCTTGCGGTGTATCTTGATGTGCACGCAGTCAACGAACACGACTGGGTAATATTCTTCGAGACCGCGTTCAAGCCATTCATTGACCTGAGTGCGAACACATTCCACCATACGGCTGATGCTCGACTTGGAGTAGTGCCGGCCGTATATCTGGTCGAATACGTCACTAACCTGTTCCTGAGTAAGCCCCTTTGTATAAAGGACTCCGGCGAGCCGATCGCATTCCTCTTCCTGGTCGCGGAGTATGGCGAGTATTTGCGGATGGAAGTTGCCGTAGCGGTCTCGAGGGATACGGAACTCAAGTTTTCTCCCCTGGCCATAAGTGGAGCCGGGACGATAGCCATTACCTTTATTTCCCGGATTATCAGCCAGAAACTCGCCGCGCTCCGCGACCATCATACTCTCGATCATGATCTCCATCAGGTCGTGAAGACCATTTCCTTTCGCTGCGTGCTTGCACATCAGCTCGGAAAGTTGTAATTTTGTCAAATCCATTAGTTTGAATTTTAAGTTTGGTCACCTAAAATTACAAACTTGTCAGGACCGGTCAAAATTTGGCTGGTCCTTTTTTAGTGGCCGGCGTCAGACACACTCAAAGAAACAGTATC
>NZ_CAJMXD010000535.1:0-1551 GCF_905219685.1 Barnesiella sp. CU968 | reverse complement strand
CATTATTGAGTGTCCTGGAACGCAGAACCACCCGATTCGGAGATAGATTCTCCTTGGCCCAGAGATCTATATCCTTGAGTTTAACATTGGCCAAGCGTACTTTGAAATTTTGTTTTTTGGCGTCAGAATAAACAACGATTTTTGGATATAACGGCAACATTAAAATCATACGAGTGAACCCGTTAAGTTTATTGGAAGATACCTTTGATTTCAATATACCGAATTCAGATTCAATTATGTCCGAGGAAATGTTTCGTATCTGCCTGCTGTCATTAAGCACTGCAGCCTGTCGTTTGAAATAATCCAGCATTCTGAGACCGACACAAGCCCGCCTGTTGGTGGCGTTGCCGATTAGATTCCGGATGATATGATGCTGACAAAGGGCGTTGGTTCTGAGTCCAAACCCTTCACGCTTGCAAAGAGTTTCAAGATAGGTTACGGACTCGACGCAGACACCAAGTTCGTCAATGAGGTCTCTATACTGAAGGAGAAAAGAATAAGCTTCCTTCATGTCGTCATCCAGAGAACCAAGACAATCAAGCATTTTCTTACCCCACGTAACCCATTCACGAAGATTCATGAACCGTGCCATCGCTCTCATATTGGGAGGCAGAAGCCAAGCCTTGTCGGTGAGATGATATTGCAGTCTGATCTTTCCGAGTTTTTCGGTAAGAGACACAAACTCAGGATCCTTTCCATAGACATGCTTCATGCAGTTGCCCAATGTGTGGCTTATGTCAAGATGATGGGCAATGCCGGCATCCTTAAAGCCGCCTACGAGATTATGCGCACCGTCGGATATTCCGTATTCAGGAGAACCTCCGGTTTTATCAGAGGCCTTTTCAATGGCCTCCTTGACATAATCCCGTTTGAAGCATTTTCCGATGTGCATACCCAATACAGTGACATCATCATGATTCAGTGGTTTGCCTGTATGTTCGGCAGGAACACCCAGCACTACAAGAAGTTTCTCCTTGTTAATCATGATGCTTTCATCAATTATGTGGGCATACTTACGTCCTTGGGGTGCATCCTCCTCATAGACGGATAGCCCAAGCTTGCGAACCCAGTTGGCTACAGAGTTGTAGCATGGAAGCTTTCCCAATGGGTCACCAATAACCTCCTCAAAGATCCTTATTATGGATATGACGGTTCGCAGTCCGCATCCGGTCCTCACATAGATCAGCACGCAAAGCATTATTAGCTGAATAGAGAATCTATGTCCGGGAACAGGCTCGAAAGCAACTTGCGTTGTTCTTCGCTCACGGTTATCGTCGGCACGTCTTTTTTTTTGAGTTCTTTCTTCAAATCTGAGATTTTGGCTTTGTCAGCCTCCTTCTGAGATTTAAGTCTGGCATTTTCTTTACGAAGACGTTTCAGTTCCTCTTCCGGGGTTTCTTTTGGGGTGTCTGAACCTGATTTTCTCATTGCTTTTTAGTTGATTATTAGGCTATAAAGATACTAAAAAAACAATGAATTATCCAAATTTTCAATGTACTCTTTTGCGCTAAAAAATAAATATTTTTAAGCACGTGTTTTTATTAAAATTTC
>NZ_CAJMXD010000534.1:0-1565 GCF_905219685.1 Barnesiella sp. CU968 | reverse complement strand
AAAAGAATTAATTCCGGAAAATCTTACATATAATTCATGTTTAATTCAAACACTCTCTAAACCATACCCCACAAATTTTGTTAAAATTTTAAAGAACATATAAAACAGAATAGTTATGAAAGGTTATGATAACGATGATCGCCACGTCGCCCCCAAGGGAGCACGAATGGCATTCGGCATTATAATGGTGCTTGTATACGTAGGTGTAGGACTTCTCTTTATATTCAATGTCTTCGACATAATAAGCTATACTGTAAGCTGCATTATCGGGGCTTTTCTTATTGTATATGGAATATTCCGCGCATACCGGCTTTACAAAGGCATAAACTGAATAATCGCACCCTTATGAAATTGAATACTACATTCAAAATTATGCTCTCGGCTCTTATAGTGCTGGGAGCTGTGTCATGCACAAAAGTGAAACGCGGCGAATATGCCAAGGGCAGTGCTACGATTTTCTGCGATGACGGATTCCGGAATATACTGAACGAGGAAATTGAAGTATTTGAATTCTCATATCCCGAATCATCCATCATCCCTTTCTTCGTAAGTGAACAAGACGCAATCGACACGATGATGTCTGACGGAACGCAGGCAATAATCGTTACGCAGGAACTTACCAAGGAACAAAAGGATTATATCAAGAGCAAGTTCAAAAGAGTTGTCAAGACACACTGCATCGCCGTTGATGCTGTGGCTCTTATAACCAACAAGGGAAACCGCGTCACTTCACTCTCTATGAAAGAGATCGGAGACATACTCAACGGCAGGATAACACGCTGGAGTCAGCTTGCGGGAAACGACACTACATTCATAAAACTTGTGTTTGACAATGCCGGCTCATCCACGGTAAGCTATATGCGCGAGAAATTCCTTCCGGAAGGATCAAAAATTTCAGACAATCCTCATGCCTACGCACAAAAAGACAACGCGCAAGTGTTTGATGTGGTACAGAAGGACCCTGACGCACTTGGCATCATATCGGTAAGCTGGCTGGGAGATGACCTCAGTCTTGCCAAGAAAGTGCCGGTGGAACAGCGCAACAAGGACTATGCCAACCAGAACGACACCATTGCCACAAATCTCACTACGGAAGTGAATGTGGTCCGGGTAAGCAACCCTACAGAAGCCAACGATTTCGACCCTACCGGTTACAAACCATATCAGGTATACATAAACTCGGGGGAATACCCTCTGTTTCGTAAGGTCTACATGATCTCTACCGCTTCCAACTCGACTGTGCTCCATAGTTTCTACACTTTTGTCACCGGATTTGTAGGACAGAAGATCATATCCAAGACCGGTATACTCCCCTATCACATGAACCCGCGCGTAGTTGAGCTTAAATAAAGTCAAAGACAGCAAAGCACCGAAGCATGACGCATTTTAACAAATATTATACTCCCGGCTTATGAATAATTTGTGAATAAAGCATTTTTTTAGTAATTTTGGACTCGCTCTTCTCTTGAAACGCTCATAAAAAGGGACAAGCGAGTTCATTTTACAAAAATGATTTCATACAAGATCTAATTCTTCAAAGCATAATAAGTATCAAACTATCATAT
>NZ_CAJMXD010000533.1:0-1566 GCF_905219685.1 Barnesiella sp. CU968 | reverse complement strand
GTGTTGCCATAAGTGAGTAACGTATCAACGTGTCATGAGGCGCCACGGCAGGCGACACGACCGGANTGACAAACACGCCCTCGTCAAGAAGATCTCTGGTAACACGGAATGTCTTGTAATCATCACGGATGAACAATGGTATAATCGGAGTAGATGTATGCCCTATCTCACAACCCATTTCCCTGAAATTCTCAAGCGCATAATTGGTTAGTTTCCACAAATGCTCCTGACGCTCCGGCTCGGCAAGCATAATGTCAAGTGCCGCGCTTGCGGCAGCCGTTGACGCGGGCGTAATGGAGGCTGTAAAAATATATGAGCGGGAATGATGACGAAGGAAGTTCGTAATCACTTTGTCTGTGGCTATGAATCCGCCAAGCGATGCAAACGACTTACTGAATGTTCCCATGATCAGATCCACATCATCGGTCACTCCGAAATGGTTGCATGTGCCGCGGCCGCCTTTGCCGAAAACACCGATGCCGTGCGCCTCGTCTACCATCACTGTTGCATTATACTGCTTGGCAAGGCGGACAATCTCAGGAAGATTCGCGACATCACCCTCCATAGAGAAGACTCCGTCGGTAACTATGAGTTTCACCTTGTCAGGGTCGCATTTCTTTAGCTGAGTCTCAAGCGACGTCATGTCGTTGTGACGGTATTTGAGATAATTTGAAAACGACAGTCTGCGTCCTTCTATGATAGAGGCGTGATCCTGCTCGTCAAGTATGATATAATCCTCACGTCCGGTAAGTGTGGAAACGACTCCGAGGTTCACTCCGAAACCTGTAGAATAAATCATTGCGTCTTCCTTGCCGACATAATTGGCAATCTTAGCCTCCAGTTCCTTATGAATGTCAAGGGTTCCGTTCAGAAACGGGGAGCCGGCAAGGCCGGTGCCATATTTTCTCGTTGCCTCGACAGCGGCTTCTATCACTTTCGGATGATTGGTAAGACCCATGTAGCTGTTGGAGCCGAACATGAGCACTTTCTTGCCGTTCATGAGCACTTCTGTGTTCTGTTCGCTTGAAATGGCGCGAAAATAGGGATAGATACCCGCAGCCTTGGCTTTCTGTGGTGCGTCGTAAACCGATAGTTTCTCTTGCAAAAGTTTCATATACAATTTTCTATATGGAGATGGCACATGAAGCTTGTCCCGCAGTACGCGACACAATCGCCCGATGATGCAACATCTCTCGTTATAGGTGAAATCAAATCAGAATGCAAAGTTAACAATTTTTCAAGAAAAAAGCTCATGGATTTTTATTAATTTTGCAAAAAACTAAGAGCTTGTTTAAAAATAAAAGTGAAATTTGGGGCGGCTCACTTCGGGATAAAATCCATTTAAGGCAAAGGAGCATAGCGGGCTATGTGACTGCGCCGCGGATGGATTTTATCCGAAGTGAGCCGGACAGAAAGTAATTTTCACCTAACCGAAATGACATGTTGAATATTTTAACTCGAAATTGTCCTTTAAAGTTACCTGAAGTCCCGTAGCCTTGGGCATCTTTCTCCTTTCGGTTCAGTCACATAGCCCGCTATGCTCCTTCACCTCAAGAAGAAACCTGC
>NZ_CAJMXD010000532.1:0-1567 GCF_905219685.1 Barnesiella sp. CU968 | reverse complement strand
GAATACCCGCAATTTCCCGAAGAAACGCTGCTTGACGAGGCTTTCATCGAATCTTTGTCACCGGAAGATCAAGAAGCAGCGGACCAGATAAACCGTCGCACCGAGTTTCAGGTCACATCGATCGATTATGAGTATTACTGAAATTAATTTAAAATGAACGAGATATACAATTTCCTAAAAGAACTAAAGAAAAACAATAACCGCGAATGGTTTAACGCAAACAAGGAGAGATACCTTAAGGTAAAAGCTACAGTAGATGCTTTCACGCAACAGCTTATAAACGCCACTGCAACAATAAACCCGGAAGCCGCAAGGCTGACACCGTCTGACTGCACCTACAGAATATACCGAGACACGCGTTTCTCTCCCGACAAAACACCATACAAGACACATATCGGAATATTCATCTGTCCCGGCGGCAACAAAAAAAGCGACCGTTGCGGATATTACATCCATCTTGAACCGGGCAATTCTTTCGTAGGGGGTGGATGCTGGTGCCCTCCGGCGCCGTTGCTCAAGGAAATCAGACAGTCGATCTACGACAACATTGACGAATACCTTGAAATAATAAACGCTCCCGTATTCAGGGAGCGCTATAAAGAAGTCGGGAGCAATCTTCTAAAGACTGCTCCCAAAGGATTCCCCAAAGATTGGGAATATATCGATCTTCTGAAACCGCGCGACTACACGGTGATGGCTCCTGTGCCGGATTCTTTCATGAAATCACGCGATGCTGTGGAGAATATTCTCTCGTACATGAAAACACAGAAGCCATTCAATGATTTCATCAACTATCTTTTCGATTGCTGATCCAGCTGAAACAGTCACGGCATTTCTGCGAAACAACCTCCCAGTCAGCCGCCGCAATCACTTCTTTAGGGAAGAGTTTCGATCCCATACCGACACAGAAAGCACCTGCTCCAAACCAGGATTTCAGATTTTCCTCCGTGGGTTCGACACCACCTGTGACCATAATTCTTGACCATGGCATTGGCGCCATGAGCCCTTTCACGAGTTTGGTTCCGAGAACATCTCCGGGGAAAAGCTTGCAGACCTCGCAGCCCGCTTCCTGAGCCCAACCCACTTCCGACACGCTGCCGCATCCCGGGATATACGGGATGCCGCGACGGTTACATATCTTTGCCACCTCCGCATTGAACAGCGGACCGACAACGAAGCACGCGCCCAACTGCATATAAAGCGCAGCTGCAGCAGGCTCTACGACAGAGCCTACCCCCACAGCCATTTCCGGGCATTCAACAGCGGCGAATTTCACCACCTCCTCAAAAACCTCGTGAGCGAAATCGCCTCTGTTGGTAAATTCGAACAGACGGACTCCACCTTCATAACACGCTTTGACAACAGCCTTTGCAGTTTCGGCATTTTTGTGATAGAACACCGGCACCATGGGAGCTGCCGCCATCTTGTTCATCACTTCAAGTTTATCAAATCTTGCCACTTATATAATATAATCAGTTAATAATTCAACTTTAAGTAAGTATTGAAAATTAGTTTATAATAAGTAAATGCTGTGCTTATTTAAATTTTGAATCTTTTGGATGCTTTC
>NZ_CAJMXD010000531.1:0-1573 GCF_905219685.1 Barnesiella sp. CU968 | reverse complement strand
TATGTATTGTTTGTAATAGGCAATGATGATGGCGGTGAGANGAAGAGCTATTATCATCCCGATTATACCAAGCAAGGTGCCCCAGATAGAAAGCGAAAGGAGAATTATCGCAGGATTCAGACCAAGAGTCTTTCCCATGATCTTAGGTGTCAGGAGATAGTCACAGATGCATTGGCTTATCACATAAACCAATGCACATTTGCCAAGTTCAGGCCAGAATTCACAGGTACCTGTCATGGAATTTATATAACACAGAATTATCACGGGTATCAGTGTCACATATTGAAAATATGGAATCATATAGAGTAAACCTACTGTGATTCCCATCACTATCGCGAGTGGAAGACCGACAATGGAGAATCCGATGCAATAGAACACTGCGGCACAACACGCAATCACAGCCTGACTGCGGAAATAACGATCCATGTTGTCTTTTATGTCGTCAAGCACCGGATACGTTTTTTCGCGGTATTTCGGTGGCACCAGCAGACGGAATCCCTGCATGATTCGTTTGTAATCAAGCAAAATAAAAATCACGTAAATAAATGTGAGGAGCCATTCTATCGTGTGCATCAGGAAGTCAACCGTGGCGGCAAGAACAGTTGTGCTTTTGTTCAAGACCGCCTCCATCCGGCTTCCGCTAAGGTATTTCGAGATATTCTCATGGCTGAAATAACGAGAAAAATATTCATGTATCTCCGGCGGTATGAAAGAGGAATGATGTCTCGGTGATGTTTTCATCATAGCTTCAAGCTGAGTTATTTCGTCTATTGCAGAAGGGATAAAAAAATAGGCGAGTATTCCGAATATCAGTGCCGCTTCCAGAAGAGTGAGAAAGACAGGAATCGAACGGTGTCTCAGCTTCAGATGCTTTTGCTGGAACTCCACGACAGGTTCCAGGAGGTAGGATATGATGCATGCGACGCAGAAGGGTAGCAGCACATTGCTCAGTATGCCGATAAGCCACACTGCCACTGCGATAATGGCAAGAGTCGCTATTACCCGTATTACCCGGTCGAACGTTATGGCGCGTTTGCTGTCAGACATAATTTTTTGTTGTAAAGTTTACCTATAGAATAACTTGGGACATGAAAAAGTTCGAATAGCCGCTTTAATGAACCATCCGGTGATAACCGGTGTTTTAGAAATGAAACTTAATTATAAAAAACACATCATTATGAGTCACGAACAAGAACATGCTCATTGCCATTATGGCGTGAAACTGGGATTTAAGATTGCAAAACTTGTACTTTCAGCGGCTACTGTGGCTGTAGGAGTATTCATGGTTCAGGAAATACATAAGGTGCATCGCGCCATAGAAAAGCACGAACACCGCAAACTCCTCTGACCTCTAATCGAAGCAATCATGATAAAGCGGATTGGAATCCACTGATTCCGACCCGCTTTGCTGTTACATATGGCGAGACTTTTTCAAGAGGATTAAATCCGACAGTGGGTATAGGTGTGAACAGGCTGAGTCTTTGTTTCGTTAATCATATGTCTAGTCCGGAAAAGTGTTGACCGTCAGATTCAACATTTTTTAGTAAAATGTGTGAAGAAAACAAAAAATTCT
>NZ_CAJMXD010000530.1:0-1583 GCF_905219685.1 Barnesiella sp. CU968 | reverse complement strand
TGCATCTCCCGCAGTTGACACTAAAGTTGTAGAGGGTTGTGACAATCCTGCATACTTCACCCTTGCCAACGAAGGTCTGAAACTTACTGCCAAAGATGGAAACCTCGTGGTAGCCGATGACACGGAATCCGGCATAAACGACATCGTTGAGGCTGACAACAGCGACGCTCCCGTTGAATATTACAATCTCCAGGGTGTGAAAGTCAACAATCCCGACAAAGGAATCTACATCATGCGTCAGGGCACAAAGGCTCGCAAGGTAATACTCTAAAACACATATGACCCAACATTCAAAGGGACGCCGGCTCGCGCTGTCGTCCCTTTAGTTTGGAAACAATCGCATTCGCCACATAAACCATACCAACAACAATGAAAAATATATCAATCGCAATAGCGACGCTATTCCTTTTGTGCTCGTGCTCTCAGAGAAGACAGGAAATCGTTGTCAACAACCCTGCCACTTTCGACCGCACCGATGAAATNACAGAGATATGCGCAGACTCGATAACCATAGCCAAAGCAGGAGAATTCATAATCACCGATGCCGAAGGCAGGGAAATTCCCTATCAGCTTACTTACGACNACCGTATTATATTCCCCGCATCCGTCAAAGCCTCGGATAAGACAATATACACTGTCATGCCGGGCACACCGGCACCTGTCGACACCATCGCGTGGGGCAGACAGTTTCCGGAACGCAAGGATGACATGGCGTGGGAGAACGACCGCAGCGCATATAGGGCATACGGACCCGCGCTGCAACAGTCGGGAGAACGAGCTTTCGGTTATGACATATGGACAAAATCCGTGCCCCACCGCGTGCTTGAAAAACGTTTCGACCTCGACATAAACAAAAAAATATCTTTCCATGTGGATCACGGCGAAGGCATGGACGTATATGCGGTCGGTCCTACTCTTGGCGGGGGAACTGCGGCATTGCTTGACTCTGCCGGAAATATCGTATATCCTTATTGTTACGAAAGCTATGAGATTCTCGACAACGGTCCGCTGCGGTTCACAGTCAGTCTCCGTTACGCACCGCTGAGTGTCGATGGAGACTCGGCAGTGATCGAGGAAAGAATGATTTCTCTTGACAAAGGGTCATGGCTTAACCGCACCTCCGTAACTTACACCGGACTCCGTCACGACGTATGCGTGGCTCCCGGAATCGTGATACACCGCCAGAATCCCGAAGGCTATACCCTTGCCAACGGATATATGTCGTATGCGGATTCCACGGAAAACTCAGCAAACGGCAACGGCGTGATTTTTGTGGGTGTGGTGAGTCCCGAAAGTAGGAATACGGAATACAGGCGGCTCACCGAACCTACGGGAGACGCCGCCGGTCACATTCTTGCTCCCGCACCATATACAGACAGCCATAATTTCACCTATTACTGGGGTTCCGGCTGGAGCAAAGGGGGAATGCCCGACAAAGAAACCTGGGACTCATATCTCGGCAATTACCTCGAACGCCTGAAGAATCCTCTTCGCGTCTATGTAAAATAGAAAACAAGTCCATGCGGACATAAACACAAAAGAGGCGGGATTCATGAATCCCGCCTCTTTTGTGTTTATGTAAT
>NZ_CAJMXD010000529.1:0-1590 GCF_905219685.1 Barnesiella sp. CU968 | reverse complement strand
GGCTCTCTATAAGGCGGCGATGAGTGAAGGCTTGGATTTTGCTAAAGATATCGCTATTCGCTCTCTTCCGAAACTTGGTCCCGCCGTACCTGTCTATGATAAATCGGAGTTCGATCCGATACGTACCGGAGAAGCGGTTGTATGTATCGATGGGAGGGAGTTTCATTTCGTGTTGTATTCCTACGAATCGGAAGGAAACATCGTCACACTTGCGTATTCACCACGTTGCGCGAAGTTCGGTTCCTGAGAGCGGGATTCTGAAATCTGAATGCGGGGATTCGAGACTGTAGCTTACATAAGGCATGAAATCCCGCGAACGCCGTTCGCGGGATTCCGGATGTGAAGTTAGCGGTATTTCAGGCAAGGATGCTTCTCAGCTGAAGCATAAGAATGATGAATCCGGCAGCATAGATGGCGAGGATTCCGGCATTGTGATAATGAGATGTAGTCAGGTTTCTTTTCATGATGTCTTATGATTTCGAGTAATTTTGATATTGCAAAGTAAATGCGGTGCAGTGCCTGGAAATGGCAGTTATGTGTTAATAAAGATTAATATGCGTATGCCGCTTTCCTTGCACTTTGTGAATGGTGAAATATATAACCTTGTTTGTGCAATATATGGTATAAATTATGGCAAACATATAAATTTAGCGGAAAACATTAGTGTTGATTATTTAAAAATGCTTATATTTGTGGTTGTTAATAGGCTTTCGGCTCCAATAGCCGTCAGAGCTTCCGGTTTTAGTATAATCCATAATTTAAAAGGAATCGCAGATAAGAATCAGTGAAGTCGACGGTGCGGTTTCTGTATTTTTTATAGATATTAATGCAGCTATGGAATTAGGAAATATTTTAAGAAACAGACGACAGACTCTAAGAACCACGCAGCAGACGCTTGCCGAGATGTCGGGGGTGAGTGTAAGAATGATAAAGGCTATCGAAGGCGGGTATGCCAATCCCTCGATAGCCACACTTGAAAAAATTCTTAACGTTCTGGGTCTTCAGCTTGTGATTTCAGACAAGCAGGATGCCGAATAGTCGCTTTCCTGCGGAATTGTTTTGTGATTCAGTTGTCCTGATTATACAGGAATATCGGTTCTGATTCCCTGTTCATGCGGTCAAGGGCAGTCACGGCGTATGTCACGCCCTGTGCGTCCGGGTCTATAAGCATCTTTCTGTAAGGTGTCAGAGCCACGATTGCCTGAGGATCTTCAATATCCTGTTTTTCTCCGGAATAAAATTCGTAGACCACAAATCTAACCGCATCGGTCTCATGCTCGCCGTGCCGGTGTTCTGGAGCGGACCATACAAGGTATTTCCTGTCTCCCTCTTTCTCTATCCTGATGTCAGTGAGGTTGGCGGGGCGTATGGCGGGGTCTCCGTATGCCGGCGGCAATGCTATTGTCGACTGGTATTTCATGGCAAGAGAGTCTGCCGCACCTTTGTAGTTGCCAGTCACCCAATATCCGTGCCACCATATGTTCCCTCCGATGTTGGGGAGTTTGCGCGAGAGTTTCACCTTGGTGTCAAGCTCGTTTTTGTCTTTGTTTCCCGGATCCGCCACATCCATTGTGCGTTTCACGTCCTGAC
>NZ_CAJMXD010000528.1:0-1594 GCF_905219685.1 Barnesiella sp. CU968 | reverse complement strand
ATATCAGCTATAATATTCGGCATTGTAATAATGTTAAGTCCTGTTGTAACTGATAAATTCTCAATGGATAACCGGTCTTTTATTGTCCGGGCAAATGACTTTATTGGTTTGTCTTATGCAATATTTGAAAGACCTCTCACCGGATTGGGGGTAGGATCAAAAGTTTTCGAGCAGGTCTCAGATAAGTTAGGTATGACCTCATCCTTAAGCGCGGGAATTTTATTGCAGACCGCTCAATTCGGGTTGTTGTGGATAATCACATTCTATTATTCCCTTGTAAAGGAATTTCGTAAAAGAGCGATAAAACTGCCTGTATATGTGTATGTTATAGTCGTGACTTTCTTGGGAATTGGCGAACCATTGGCTTTTTCTCCACTTTTTCTGATAAATGTCTTACCGTTTAATAGATACGAAAATGGATAAAATTCTAACCATTATCATACCTACATACAATATGGAGTCTTTGCTGCCAAGATGTCTTGATTCGTTGGTAAAACCGCAATGCTCTGAATTTTTGGAAGTTTTGGTGATAAATGACGGCAGCAAGGACAATTCGTTGTCTATTGCCCGTAAATATGAGTCGGAATACACGGGGATTATTAAGGCTGTAGATAAGGAAAACGGTAATTATGGTTCGGCTGTAAATAAGGGTATAGAACTTGCTACCGGAAAGTATTTCAGGATACTTGATGCAGATGATTATTATGACAATAAGGGTTTGTCTATTTTGATTAATGAATTGGAAAATATCAATGTTGATTTAATACTTACTAATTACAGGAAAGACCGGGGAGCTCAAAAAGTTTACTTTAAATCACCCGAATCAAGTATTGGTCATATATATGATTTTGACAATGTGGATATTGATTCCTATCCTAATTTTGCAATGCATGGCATTACATATAAGACATCGATTCTTAAGAACAATAACATCCGTCTGCAGCATGGAATATCATATACTGATACAGAATATTGTTTTTATCCATTGTCGTATGTGAAAACATTCGTGGCATTGGATATTTTAGTCTATTGTTATCAGCTGGGACGTCCGGGACAGACTGTCGAGATCTCATCGCAGATCAAAAGTGTCGCCAGCATGGTTAAGATTATTGACAGAATGTATTATTATTTGAAAGATAATAATATTGAAGAACGATTGTTTAAAAAACTTAGAAGTATATTCTGCAATATCAATGGGCTGTGTTTCATGACAATATTGTGTTTTGACGGATCCGAGAAAAATATGACATTGCTTGGAAAACTCAGGAAACAGATTGACGATATATCCGGTGCTCAAGACATAATGTTGGGAAAGAATCTTTTTGGAGTAAGATATTATAAATCTTATATGCAAAAAAAGAAAAAGTCCAACGGTCTATTGTATTCGTTTTATTACAAGCTTGTAAAGAAGGGAGTTGCATTGTCTTGGGCAATAAGGGACAAGGTGTTTAAAAATATATCCCACAATATTGCGGGTAAATAATATAAGTGTAAGAGAGTGTTTGAATTATCAGTCACATAGTTCCTATGTTTGCATTCGCAAAGCGGAACTAACGATGCGCGGCTAAAACAAAGTCTTTAAAAATAAGGGCAT
>NZ_CAJMXD010000527.1:0-1598 GCF_905219685.1 Barnesiella sp. CU968 | reverse complement strand
TCTATCTATTGTATTTACATGTTGGGGGATTGTTCCACTTAACTTATCCTATAAATTAAAGAAATTCAGAAAGATTGCCATTGTGACACTGGGAGTACAGCTTGTCTCTGGATTCGGAGCATGTATTTACGCTTTTTATGGAGGAGGTGTCTATGCGTTGGTATTTCAGTTTGTTGCATCAAGTCTATTGCTGTCTTTTGTGTATAATTTAAGTTGCGGTCTTAAATGGAGTTTTAAAGTAACAAAAGAAAGTGTAAATAAAATCAAGTCATTCTCTTCCTATCAATTTTTGTTTAATATACTTTCATATTTTTCACGTAATNCGGATAAATTACTTATAGGACGATATATAGGATTGTCACAGTTGGGATATTATGAAAAGTCATATAGACTAATGATGCTTCCTTTGCAGAATATTACTTTCGTGATATCACCGGTGCTTCTGCCAATTTTCTCAACAATTAAAGATGATGTCGCTCTTTTAGGAGAAAAGTACATTAAGCTACTCATACCTTTGGCATATCTTGCCTTTCCGATAAGTGTGATTTTATATTTTTGTTCACCAGAACTTATTCTAATTATTTTTGGTAGCCAGTGGATATCGTCAATTGCCCCGTTGCAGATACTTTCCTTTACAGTTGGCTTTCAAATATTAATTTCTACAACAGGTGGAATATTTCAGGCATTGGGAGAAACTAAAAGAATGTTCCATAGTGGATGTTGGGGAGCATTCTTTATTGTCGGAAGCTTTATTGTCTCTATTTTAGGTTGGAGAACGATCGTAGCAGTATGTGTTGGATATCTTATTGCTCAAATTGCAAATATAATCCAATGTTTCTATTCTTTATTCAAGGCATTGGATCTTAGCTGTCTAATACTCTTTAGGAGTTTGTTGAAGCCAATGGGAATAAGTTGTCTGATATTTGTAATCATGTGGGCTCAGAATTTATTTTTGCCCATTGCACCGATATGGTTAAGTTTACTTGTAAAGGTTCTTTTGGGAATTTTCTCAACAATTATAATTGTTCAGTTGACAAGCCCTTATAATCTGTATAAAATAATTAAAAAAGGCAACATCGAGTGATTGCCAGAATCTGAAATGATAGTAGAATTAAAGCATTATATACTTGGACTCATAATGAAAGTGCCATTTCATTTTGTGAGGAATATATTCATCAATCCATTTTTGGGTCATAGAGGTGATAATGTCGAACTTTGTAAAGATGTAGAGATTCGAATCCCGGGTAATATTTATATAGGAAACAACACAACAATTAATAAAGATACTCTTTTGGATGGAAGAGGCGGAAAAATCATTATTGGAAATTGTGTTGATATTGCTCAGGAAGTAAGAATATGGACTTTGCAACATGATTACAATTCAACAGACTATAAAGCCGTCGGAAATGATGTGAAGATTGAAGATTATGCGTGGATTGCCAGCAGATGCACGATATTACCGGGTGTGAGAATTGGAAAAGGAGCAGTTGTCGCAACAGGAGCTGTTGTTACAAAAGATGTGCTTCACTGGCGTCTCTTAAAATCTGTTAATGCGAAATTGTTAAACTCTGTATTCATGTTGGTTACGCGATTTTCTG
>NZ_CAJMXD010000526.1:0-1612 GCF_905219685.1 Barnesiella sp. CU968 | reverse complement strand
CTGTCAGAATGGTCCGAATCATTCAGCCAACGACCCAGACGGGCTATTATGACACATCCTCTTTCTATTTTATACACACCGAGCATTTGCCTGGTATATTAGGGATTTGAATGCAATATTAAAAATATATTCATATTTTAACTAAAAACTTGCAAATTCATTTAAGCTTTCAGAAAAAAATGGTTAAAGAATCTGATTTTGCGAGTAAATTATACATTTCATTTGAAATCATTTCGTTATCTTTGCGTGTGAGAAAACTTATAACCGGCAGGATGCCGTCATAAAGATAATAACTTCGCCATAAATTATTTATTAAATAGTGGGAATAATTATCTTTGGATAAGTTGTTTATTGTTCTGTCGGAATGTCGGTTGGCATGAATTTTTATTCATGTCTGATGACTTGCCGCGCCAAAGATAGTTAAAAGAGTGGAGATTCCAAATAAATTATCCTATATTTATTGGATAAATATACAAAATGAATAAAACATGTATAATCGTTGCATTATGTAAGGATAATGCTGCAGATTATACATGTTTGCTTTTTTTAGAATGAATCGTGTCACATTTGCTGGTAATCCTTGGCGAGACCACCTATGCCGGTTTCCTTGTACAAAGAGGGTAGGTCGTGACCTGTCTCGCGCATTACGTTTACGAGCTTGTCAAAGCTGACTCGATGCACGCCATCAGAGAATGAGGAATATATGTTGGCATCGAGTGCGCGTGCCGCGGCATATGCATTGCGCTCGATGCAGGGAATCTGCACGAGACCGCATACGGGGTCGCATGTCATGCCGAGGTGGTGTTCGAGTCCCATTTCGGCAGCATATTCAATTTGCGCCGGACTGCCTCCGAAGAGCTGGTTGGCAGCGGCGGCTGCCATGGCGCAGGCTACGCCCACCTCCCCCTGACAGCCTACCTCGGCACCGGATATGGATGCGTTCTCTTTGACCACATTGCCGATGAGTCCGGCTGTAGCCAAGGCTCTGAGCACCCTCTCCTCGGGGAGATCGCGGCTTTTCCATAGATGGTAGAGCACTCCGGGCACAACACCGCACGAACCGCACGTCGGAGCTGTGACGATAACTCCTCCCGATGCGTTTTCCTCACTGACCGCCAATGCGTATGCAAAAGTGAGACCGCGGCTTTTAAGGTTGTCTCTGTAGCCTGTAGCTTTCACATAATATTGCGCTGCCTTACGTCTGAGGTTTAGCGGACCGGGAAGACGGCCTTCGCGTGTAATTCCTCTTTCCACCGCCTCTTTCATCGCTTCCCATACGTTGTGCAGATAATCCCAGATTTCAGGACCTTCGCACTCCTCTACATATTCCCAATAGCATTTTCCGCTGCGTTCACAATATTCAAGGATGTCGGTCATCTTGTTCATCGGATAGATGTCTTCCGATTCAATGTCCGCGTCACCCTCTATTTTTATCGCGCCTCCCCCGACGCTGTATACCGTCATTTCAAAAAGAGTCTTGCCTTCCGGGTCGAGAGCCTTGAAAAGCATGGCGTTCGGATGGTAAGGGAGGAAGATGTCCGGTTGCCATATGATTTCCACCTCTTTCCCTGCCTCGCGGAAAGTGTCGATAATTGCCACATCGGTCATGGGT
>NZ_CAJMXD010000525.1:0-1616 GCF_905219685.1 Barnesiella sp. CU968 | reverse complement strand
TCTTTGGAAGTGCCTACAAGTCCGAGGCTTTTCAATATATTAATATCGTATCCAGCTGATTTTGCGGCAGAAGTCAGAGCTGAGCCCTTGTCAAGAGCGTATCCGAGATTAAACTTTCTTACGGCTTCTTCCGTAACGCCTCTTCCGTACAGATAACTTAGACCTATGTCGCGTCCTTCCTGAGTATCGAAAATATCCTTGCACATCTTGAGCATAGCCCATTCATTGGCTACAAGCATTGCCTCGCGTTCAGATTGTTCGGCACGTTCTTCATCCGTCAGTTCGCGTTCCTGAACTTCTATGCCATATTTGCGTGCAAGATGCAAGAGGGCATCATGATAAGACAATCCCTCCTTTTCCATTACGAAGTTGACGGGAGAGCCGCCTTTCTTGCAAGAAAAGCAGTAACAGAAATTTTTTCGTCTGTTTACAGAAAAGGATGGAGTCCGCTCGTTATGGAACGGGCATAATCCCATATAGTTGGCACCGCGGCGCGAGAGGTTGACATAGTCGCTGACAACCTCCACGATGTCAGCGGCATCCTTAATCTTCTGTGCGGTGATTGGATCTATCAATTATCTTGGCTGTTATTTTGTGGATTTCTTCGTTTGTAGATAGTCTTGTCGGAACAAGCGGCAATCGCAATTCGTTTTCTATCATGCCCATGGCATTTAGCGTGCATTTTACTCCAGCAGGATTTCCGTCTACAAAAAGCAGGTTGAAAAGTTCTGTGAATTCAAAATGGATAGGGAGTGCGTCCTTATAATTGCCTTCAAGACACAGTCTGACCATTTTGCCGAATTCAGCAGGAAATGCATTGCCGATAACAGAAATCACCCCTACGGCACCAAGTGTCATGAGCGGATATGTAATGGAATCATCACCTGAAACAACCTGAAAACTTTCCGGCTTGTTCTTGATTATTTCCTCAATCTGGCAGAAATTTCCGGATGCCTCTTTAATTCCTATGACATTCTTGACATTCCTTGCGATTCTCAGAGTCGTTGCTGCTGTCATATTCACCCCTGTGCGTCCCGGTACATTATAAAGAATGACAGGTAGGGGAGAGGCTTCGGCGATTGCTTTGTAATGCTGGAATATACCTTCTTGCGAAGGCTTGTTGTAAAAGGGCACGACAGAAAGAATCGCAGAGAAACCTTTAAGATCTTCCTCCTTTAGTTCTCTGACCAAAGACATTGTATTGTTGCCTCCGAGTCCGAGAACAAGAGGTACTCTCGAACGAACTTTTTCGATAACAAAACGACGTATCTCCTGTTTCTCTTCAGGAAACAGAGAGGGGGTCTCACCGGTTGTGCCAAGAACTACTATGTAATCGACTTTACTTTTTACAAGATGTTCAATAATATTCTCTAAAGCATTAAAATCTACAGACTTGTCTTGTCTGAAAGGAGTGATCATCGCCACTCCGAGTCCTTTTAGGTCAAATGCTGCCATATAAATCAAAATTGACTTTTGAAATGCAAATTTAATCAAATAGTTTCTCTTCTCCGAATTTTTATTGTGATTATCCAACTAAAGTTTATATTTTTGTGTTAAAATTTGTAGAACACATATGTGTGATGCAATCAAGTTTACCCATATAAAAAGTGTCATGG
>NZ_CAJMXD010000524.1:0-1634 GCF_905219685.1 Barnesiella sp. CU968 | reverse complement strand
CCAGCACAAATAGCAAATTGCCATCCAACTCTTGACCTCGAATTTGATTAACACTTTTTAAGAGACACTAGTGAAATGAATTCTCAAAGACCGAAAGTGGCGAAACTCAATGTCGGGACAATAGTCGGCATTGACGATTACCACTACGAAACAAAACAATCATGGCTCGACAGACTCCGCTCTTTATTCACAAAACGGTAAAATGCAAAAAAACTATGATCAAAACTGCTGTCAGTTATTATTGAAGTAATTTAAACCATAGATAAATTAGGAGCAATTTAAATATGAAATTCATGAAACATCTGATACTCTTTATTCTATTGTGCATATCCTCGCATATCGGATACGGGCAGCATATCCGGTTCACTTACGATGATGCCGGAAACCGCATCAGGAGGGAGCTTGTCACGATTCAGGAAGTAAACACGCAAGACAGGAAAATGCAGAAATTCCTGACTGGCAACAATCTCGACAGTGAGATAACCATCAACGCTGACAAGTCTTCAAACCTGATACACATCAACACTAAAGACCGGAAATTGCAGGGTGAATACAAGATTGCAATGTACAGCATTGCCGGATATATGGTGCTGGAAAGTCAACTATCTATAACGGGATATGCAGAAGTGGATATAAGTCAACTTCCCAAAGGAGTGTATGTACTTGTAGTAACTAACGGAACGGAATCCAAGGCATGGAAGATAACAAAATCTGAATAGTCAGCCAAGACAGTTGAATGAACAATACTTTATAATTATGAAAACAAATTACAGTAATGACCGACCTATCGGTCCATTTCAGAGATTGAAAAATTTCTTTTGTCGTACAAAAGGCAATAAAAAATTTGAAGCATACGAACCTGCCTTCAACAGCAAGCCGACTGCTTCTTATGACAGCGAGCCGGAAATTGAAATCCCGGAATCCGAAAAGAAAGATGCCTCCACATTGATGACAGAGGATCGGTTCTGGGGGTTGATCGGAAATTCACGATCCTCCAGCAACATCTATGAAACATTGTCTACCCTTTCGGACGATGAACTGTTCGGATTCAGGTATTGGTGGAAGCATTTCAGCAAAATATCATACCGACAGGATCTCTGGGCAGCCATATATATCTATCGCGGTGGATGCAGCGACGACAGTTTCGACTATTTCCGTTTCTGGCTTATCACGCAAGGTCGCGACGTGTTCTACAATGCCTTGAATAATGCGGATTCACTCTGCGATGTGTTCGCAAATGGAAGAGATGAAGATCCCACAGACGAAGATGCGGATTACCTCGTTATGGACATACTCAACAGACGCAACAACGACAGCGACTATTACTACCGTGCTTTAAAAGGATACAGGATGCCGGAGGAGGAATTACCTGAAATCGAGTTCGAATGGGAAGAGGGAGACGAAGAGTCTATGCGCAAAGTGTGTCCACGTACTTTTGACCGATGGTGGGGCGAATGCCGTTAATTCATCAATCTGTTCAGGATACTGCCGTTGAATTCAGATTTATTTACTAGGGTGTTCAGTTTGATGTTCCGAAAAACGTCATTCAAAACACCCGAAATTTTAATAAAAACACGTGCTTAAAAATATTTATTTTTTAGCGCAAAAGAGTACATTGAAAATTTGGATAATTC
>NZ_CAJMXD010000523.1:0-1634 GCF_905219685.1 Barnesiella sp. CU968 | reverse complement strand
GTCGTTTGAAATAGTTGATTATTGTGGTGTTGTGGTTCTCGAAGGTCTCCAGGACCTTGTTGAATTCATCATTCCCAAAGGCCTCCACTTCGTTGTACCATCTGGCGAGATTCAGTCTGGCGACTCCTGCGGAAGTTTTCTCGTTGAATATATCCACAAGCTTTAGAAACAGTCCGTAAGCCTTTTCCAGATCAGGAAACATTCTGAACAATATCCGGGCGCGTATTGTCTGTTGTTCGTTCCATTTTGATTTGTGCTTGAGTATGATATGTCGGCTGCGTGCCATGATCTGGGGCATGGTCTCGCCGTTCTCCATCCTCTCCGGTTCCCATTTCCCGATCAATTCACGTTCTTCTTTTGACCTTGCATCCTTTCGCTTCTGACGATGCTCCCTGATTGCCTTGTTCT
Source organism: Barnesiella sp. CU968 (assembly GCF_905219685.1). NCBI lineage: Bacteria > Pseudomonadati > Bacteroidota > Bacteroidia > Bacteroidales > Barnesiellaceae > Barnesiella > Barnesiella sp. CU968. The sequence continues at coordinate 1,226 of NZ_CAJMXD010000523.1, read as the reverse complement.
CGGCATCAAGCACCTCCCAACGGTGTCGTATCCTCAGCTGATCAACAGCTTCGGATATGAGCTGCTGGACATGGAACCGGTCATTGACAAGCGATGCTCCGGGAAACACGTTTCTGACAGTCAGCATCATGGCTGAAGAAAGGTCTGTAGTAACCGTTTTTACCTTAAGGCGCTGCTTCAATGGAACTTTTCGCAGTATTACCGACACTGTGTCACTTGCCACGCCACGAACCATTGCCGCAAGAGCCCCTTTGCCCCCATGCGCGGCTTTGTTGGTCAGTATGGTGTAGACATCGCCATTGCTCAGGCAGGTCTCGTCAAGACTCATGTCCGCGCCGAAATTTTCAGGATACAATATGTATTCATCGGCATGGTCAAGCTGGCCCCACAACCGATAGCCACTGATCACTTCCTTGTATTGCTTGCGCAGTGTCTGTCCGTTCAGTCCGTTGCGTGCGGCAAGAGTGGATATGCTGACGGGAGTGCTTTCAATCTCCCTCTTTTAAAAAAGCGACGAACTCGGCGTTAAGCCTTGTGCCGTCGAACTCAGAGATGTCCCACTGATAACTGAATATCTCGCCGGTTGACCTGTCCAGCCACTTGCGCTTCCGAACATGCAGGTATGTGGCACGCCCCCTTATGGGATAATCCTGTATGGTGCGGTAATCCCCAAAACCGTAAGATATGATGTCTTTATTGTACTTGTCTTCGCGAAGTTGCTCTTTCTTCTCATCAAGCCATATGTCGAAGCGGGTCTCACTTTTTTCAAATCGTTCAATATCGAAGTTGTCTATCAGGACTTCGGGTAGGATGGCTCTGAGCAGTTGATCTGGTTTCATTGTGCAAAGATAACACTATACTCTTGATACTCTCTCCCGCCCACCGGAAAAATCCGCTGACCCGAAAAATCCGCTGACCCATTATTTAACTGAAATTATTTAATGCATTAACTAATTTGCGAGTCATACTTATTAGAAGTGATTTATATTGTGAGCGGCAGACTATGCAAGAGTGTAAACTACCTTTGTGCAGATATAATACTTCGGCGAATAAATAACGCAAGAATTTAAGAGTGTGTTTGCTTTTAACTTAGGTTAGCATAAAGATGGATTTTTGAGGGATTTCAGCGAGTTGAGAAAGGAGCAATTCCCACATTGCGACTGCCGAAACTTGGCTGAAAGCACCAGAAAGACACTTTATGATGACTTAAAGAATTTCAAGAAACG
>NZ_CAJMXD010000522.1:0-1636 GCF_905219685.1 Barnesiella sp. CU968 | reverse complement strand
AACCTGTTTCTTTGATAAGAATAAGGGGCTATTTCGTAGAACTCACCTTTGTAATTCTCTTCCCTTACAACATTCTTATCAATTTCTCTTTTCAATTCATCAAACATATTTCTCAATGAATTAAAATCATCTTTCAATTTATCAGGTATCATAGTGTTTTCTTTTAATATTAATGGTTAGCAGGGAACGGCTTGCCGTTATCCTGCGTTGTTAGCAACCTCTTTAATTCTCACTTGATATTTTTGTAATTGCCATTTTTTATCAATCAACAAATATGTTGCAGACAATTCGCTTTTAGCATCGTCTATTATCCAAGTTAAATATTGAACTTTTATACCTTGTTCATTGTCTGCAAATCTTTTTGCTATTGGATTCCCCAATAATTCTATGCTGCGTTCATAAGAAACTATTTCAATTACAGACAATTTATATTGCCCATTTTCGTCAGGTAGCCATAAGTTCTCAATAAGGAATAACCGCATATCTTCCACTAAGTCTTTTTCTATTACTTTAAGAATAGGGAGTTTGTAAATGTATTTATGTATATTGACAGAAAAAAACGGGAAGAAGTATTTACCCATTATTCTTCGTTGCATAGATATATTATTCTTATATGGATTAAATTCATCTACTGGCATTATTAAATCCATTCCTAACCAGTTCTCATCTTTGTAAAACCGCACCTTTGAATTTATTCCCCGTGTAGTGTACAATGCTCTGAAACAAAAAGCTAATTCAAAATCTATTTGATTATACTTTTTCTCAATAATTTCCGAAAAGGCAATTAACTCTTTTCCTATTTCAGAAACCTTAATATATCCCGGGGAATCTGATTGTATGCTTATTCGTTCCATATTTGTTGATGTTATGGTTGCTAATGGTTTGAAAAGGAACGGCGTAAGACGTTATCTTTTCTTATTAATAATATATTTATAGCCTCTTGAAAGTTATATCATCCGACACTCCTAATTCTTTCCGTCTAACTTCAAAGTCCTTTTTACTGAATGCCCCAAACTTGTTTTCTTGTGCTTCCCATGCTTCCTGTGTGTTATTTACGGGAATGATGTAATATTCGGTTGCATTCTTGTCATAACGCTGTAAGGAAATGCCTATGCTGTCCCTCAAAGCACGATATGCCTTGACAAGAATAAAATCATCGTCATATCCCACTGCGTAAACACTTGCTCCGGTTATTCCCGTATAAGGCGCATCATCATCGTTTTGTCGGTGATAACACACATCCATATCTTCTTTGGTATCTACCGCTATCAAATAATAGTTCCCAGTAAGATGCCGTTCATATACGAACCCGCAACTTTGCATTAGGGGCAACAATAAAAAGAGTAATGATATAACTGTTTTCATACGCTCAATTATTATTAATGGTTTGGTGAGGAACAGCGTTTAGCTGTTGGCTCGACCTTGTTACCAACCTCAATTATAATTCAGAGAAATCAAAAAGATTGAAGAACTTATCAAACTTCTCTTCTGTTCTACATGACAAAAATATTCCGTCATCTGTTGGTGTATTGTCGGCTTTATAGAAATACCAAATCAGATTATCTTGATATGCATATATGATTAAAGCATTATATTGCACAACTTTATTCCATTCCTTTTGTACATATTCCAATAT
>NZ_CAJMXD010000521.1:0-1639 GCF_905219685.1 Barnesiella sp. CU968 | reverse complement strand
GATCGTATTTATATCAGTGATATTCTTTACGACAAAACTTGCCGGCAATTCCGAAATTATCGCGATTCTCTCAAGTGGTGTGAGTTTTAAAAGATTGCTGAGGCCATATATGATAGGTGCGGCTATAATAGCAGCCATGACCTTTCTTTTAAGCAATTACATAATTCCGCCCGGCAATGTGAAACGAATAGCATACACAAATAAATACGTCCGTAACAAGAGTGTGCAGACCGGAATTGACATCCAGCTCATGGCGCGTCCAGGTGAAGTTGTCTACATAGGCAGATTCGAGAACAGCACCAAAACAGGCTACCGATTCTCATTTGATAAATTTAAAGGGAAAGAACTCGTATCAAGAATGACCGCGCAGTCTGTCACTTACGACACTACACGTAATTATCACTGGACTGTAAGAGACTATATGATACGCGATTTTGACGGAATGAAAGAAAAGATCACTTCCGGCAGAGAAAAAGACACAATCATTCCAATCGAACCAAAAGACTTCCTTATATCCGCCAACGACTGGGAAACACTCACCACTCCCCAGCTTACCGAATATGTGGAAAAACAAAAGATGCGAGGTGTCGCGAACATCAAATCATTTGAAATAGAACGCGAGAAACGCTATGCATCTACTGCAGCGGCATTTATTCTTACGCTTATAGGGATGTCTCTTTCTTCAAAAAAATCAAAAGGAGGCATGGGATTGAATATCGGTATTGGACTCGCATTAAGTTTCAGCTACATCCTTTTTTCTACAGTGACAAGTTCATTTGCAGTTTCAGGTCTGACAACCCCGTTCATTGCCATGCAGATTCCTAACGTGATTTACCTTGCCATCGGTCTGTATTTATACAGAAGAGCATCCAAATTCTAAGAAACTGCTTATTAGTTAAGAGCTTCAGGTTGCAGGCAAGATTTCCCTATAGCCAATCTGAAAAAACTCTCTTGAAAAATCAAGCGGACGAAGAGTCTCGGATTTCCAGATTACGATGTCTATATCTATTGGCACCACTCCCCTTTTTCTGCAGTCCGCGTCACGACCGTATTCAACCTCAAAATCCTTAGCAAGACGATTTAAAGCACAAAAATCCAATTCAGTACAACCTGATGCGACGGCATTCATATAAGGAGCGCCGTGCCCAGTGACATCCGGTGTCTCATAAATCGAAGAGACACGGCATCCGGTTGCTACAGTCTGGAACCAACCGATAGCGGCAGCTACATTTCTCATACGGTCTCCGTGATTGGATCCGAAACTCAATGTCACAATACTTGACTGAACCGCACCGGAAATCATTTTCTGTTTTTTAATGTTATTTCCGTAATTTCCGGATAAGCAGTACCGAACCGAGCCGGAATACCTACCTCTCCGCAACCTATATTCACATAAAGCCGCGTTGTATCACCCTTCTCAGAAACCCGCTCATACATCCCCTTCCACTGCGGATAACGCCACTTCGACGGACTCCATTCATATCCGAATATCTTAAACACCATCTGCATGGCATGTGTGTGTCCGGACAATGTAAGGTCTACATCTGTGGTTGTAGAAACCTCACGATTCCAGTGGTCGGGATTATGCGAAAGCAATATCTTAAAACGTCCGTCCCGCAGATTGCAGGCAGATTCCGTA
>NZ_CAJMXD010000520.1:0-1641 GCF_905219685.1 Barnesiella sp. CU968 | reverse complement strand
AAGTTATACATGAGAATCATCTACTTCCGAATGCTCCCCGCTTTCCATATGAATACGGTTCATCTCAATCGGAGTCAACACGTGCGCTCCGAGTTTTTCATTGGTGTCGATACGGTAAAACATACGTATTCGTAACATACGTACTAAAGTTCAGCCTCAATTCTGGATGCGAGTGCATTGCCGTCCATCTCGCCGCTGCCTCTCCATTTCTCTTCACCTCCGGCAAATACGATGAATGTAGGTATTGAACTCACGCCAAGCTCTTTGGCGAGCGATTCGTTTTCGTCAATATCAAACTGGTAGACATTGACCTGACCAGCAAACAATGCCTTTACATCTTCGACAACAGGCATCATCCTTTTGCAATGTGGACACCACGATGCATAAAACTCAACCAGAACGACCCCCTTGTCATCCTTCAGCTCTTTGATTTTCTGTGTATTCATAGTATAATAAGTATTAAGTATTAAGTATTAAATATTCGATATAACTCAATAGCCCGGTTATCATTCAAACACAATGATTTCGGGATTGGTTCATGAAACGTGCATTCACTCACACGGACATTACGGGAATCAGCGTCTGATACGCCAGGCACCCCTCACCTTGCGCGATATTGCCATAAGATTGAACAGGATTATTGCCGCTGTCAGAACAGCCCCCAGAAGAAGCATCGGCAACACCGAACCGCTTACGGCATCAAGACCCTCGAGCGCGGGGAGATAATATGCCCGCAATATAAACACGCATCCTATCGCCAGAAGAAACGCCCCGGCAGATGCCACGACAACGATGCGCCGATAAGGAGCGCCGACTACAGACGTGTCATAACCTAACATAAGAAGGGAATGAAGCTTATCGCGGTTTTTCTCCATAAGCAAAGAGATTGACAGAAGCAGTATGAAAAATGAGAGAAGGGTGATCACAATCCCTATCGCCAAAACAATTCCTACCACAACACGCAGAAGGAACGAGGCGGATGTCGCCGACTTGTCTCCCGCTATCTCGTAATCATGTCCGGCAATGAAATCCTTGATAGCCACATCCCCCGGACGGGATACCTCGATGATGAGACGTGACGGATTTTTAACTTTTCCCGTGCCAAGAGCCGCATTGCTCCAGTCCATGAATTCCTGGGGCACAAGAATCGTGTTGAGTCTGTTCGAATAACCAGCAACCCGCCCGTGAAACTGAAGCGTACGCATTCCGTCTTCACTCCGCAGCGTCAGGGTAAGAGGGATGCCGCTCATCAGACCCTCCGACATCTGGGGCAAACCTGCCGATGATGCAAAACCGAAATTGTATAGTGTCAGGTAATCCTTGGAGATAATCACCGGAATTTCATCACTTCCCTCTCGCCATCCCCATTGCGATGCGGGAACATCCACGAAATCCCCCGGTATGGATTCGAAGAACATATAGGTCGAAAGACCTCTCCCCTGCTGTGTCACCGATGCGGAAACCCTATAATCGGCGGAGGCAAAAGGTGCCACACGCTTCACCCACTGCTGATTTTCTATCTCCTCAAGTTCATCGGCTGTAAAGCCTGTTTCCCCTCCGAAGGTGTTTTCCGAAGTGACCCGCTTGTTGATCACCATATAGTCTGACCTTATGAAGCTGTCGTCATCCTCCCATATGGAA
>NZ_CAJMXD010000519.1:0-1643 GCF_905219685.1 Barnesiella sp. CU968 | reverse complement strand
CATAGTTCCTATGTTTGCATTCGCAAAGCGGAACTAACGATGCGCGGCTAAAACAAAGTCTTTAAAAATAAGGGCATATGCCCCGTTAGTTTTAATTTTGTAAAGGGAATAACAAACTAACGATAAACATATGCCGGTACAAAGTAACAAATTAAATTTCAAAGGACAAAATATCTATATAGGAATTGATGTCCATCTTAAAAGTTGGAATGTCTGTGTTTATGTCGGAGGATTGAAAATCAAGCCTTTCTCGCAAACTCCATCAGCAGCCGTGCTGAAAAGCCATCTTGAAACAAACTATCCTGGTGGTACATATTATTCTGCGTATGAATCGGGCTTCTGCGGTTTTTCTGTCCATTATGAGTTATTGCGACATGGAATCAACAATATCGTATTCAATGCCGCCGACATAAGTGACACTTCTAAGGAGCGAATGAGGAAAACAGATTCTACAGACTCGTCCAAGATAGCGCGGAATCTAAGCAAGGGAGAGCTTTCTGCAATACATGTGCCATCGGAACAGGAAATTTCCGACAGGGAGGTCCTGAGAACAAGAATGACACATGTGAAGATGTGCGTACAGACAAAGATGCGCATAAAATCACTGCTTTATGTCAAAGGCATACGATATCCTGACACATTTGAAAAACCGGGCACACACTGGTCAAGAAATTTCGTGTCGTGGATAGAGAATGAAGCGTCCTCATTGCCTTATGAGGGAGGACGCTCTCTTCTCATCCAGATAGAGAACCTGCGGTTTATCCACAATCAGATTTTAAAGGCCACACGGGAACTCAGAAAAATCATGACGCAACCCCGATATCAAGATTCATACAAGCTTTTGATGTCCATTCCGGGCATAGGGTTTCTTACCGCCGCCACCTTCCTGTTGGAGGCCGGGGACATCTCAAGATTCGCAAGCAACGATCATCTGGCATCATTTGTGGGTTTTGTCCCCGATACAAGATCAACAGGGGAAAAGGATATTGCAATCGGGGTCACCTCACGAAGCAACCACCGTCTACGAACCATGTTTATAGAAAGCGCATGGTCTGCGATACGACAGGATCCGGCTTTGACTCTTGCATACACAAAACTTGTTTCTAGAATGGAACCAAACAAGGCCATAATAAGAATCGGACGCAAGCTTCTCAACAGAGTCGCATGTGTCCTCAGAACACGAAAGCCGTATGTCAAGGCTGTCGTACAATAAAGAATTTCTTACTGACAACCAGTATATAATACCGCAATAGCGAGCTTGCAGCCTTTGGTCTGCTTTTCATAGTATGCGGATTATTTTTCTTACCACTGAAACAGGAAACTGCGGCAATTTGTGTCCGCTTATTGAAGGTTGTCGGTTAAGATTTTTTCTGTATGGGTTTTCTTAGCCATAGGGCGAAAGCCGTAACGCTCTGCTGAACGATATACTTGTCCATACAGAAAAAGGGACTGAGAAAGCTCAGCCCCATATCCGTTACGGCGTAACGCGAAGGGTCTATTGCTGACAGGTTGCTCCCCAGCAGAGCCTGTTTCCTCTTCAACCCTCTGACTGCAAAATTAATAGAAGTTGTGGAGAGTCGTGTTAAATAAGTGTTAAAATCTGCAAATCATTTGTACAGCAACATAGAAGCCCGCTATGCTCC
>NZ_CAJMXD010000518.1:0-1663 GCF_905219685.1 Barnesiella sp. CU968 | reverse complement strand
GAAAAAAATATGGCGGATAGGGTTGAGCGTCTTCTCCTCTTCAACGCTCAATACTTTGTGTCAGAATATATATTCATTCATAATAGGCGCTTTCTATAACCTTTCTTCTCTCGGCTTCTATACGCAGGCTGACAAATGGAGCAAAATGGGGAGCGCCTCGATATCGCAGATTCTCACCTCTTCGTTCGTGCCGCTGCTGTCGAAGGTGCAGGATGACGGGGAGACTTTCCGTCGCTACGTGACGTAAATCAACCGTTTCACGGCGTTTGTCCTTTTCCCGGTCATGGGTGGTATCGCCGTGCTTGGCGCGCCGCTGTTCCATACTCTTTTCGGGCATAAATGGGATGCGGCGATAATTCTTTTCCAGATACTGACGGTAAGAGGGATATTTGTGGTGCTGACTTCGCTTTACAGCAATTATCTTCTCGCGCTCGGCTACGGACGGCGGTTGTTCGCGCTTGAGGTGGCAAAGGATCTGCTGATTCTTGCGGCGATTCTGTCGACTGTCTGGTTTGGCAGTGTTCCGCTGCTGGTGTGGGGGCAGCTTGCGGCTTCGGTTGTCACCTATGTCGTGTCGCTGCTGATTCTACGGCGTGCGGCGGGCTTCAGCGTGCGGGCTATGGTCAGAGACCTGCTCCCGTCAATGGCGATCGCGGGCGTGTCATGCCTCGTTGTCGCGGTGGCTCTCTATACCGCAGGTCTCTCGGGGTGGTTGTCTTTGCTGTCGGCAAACATGGCTGGGCTGATTCAATTGGGGGGAGGTCTTCTGCTCGGCATCGGGTCATACCTTCTTCTGTGCCGCCTTGCACATCTCCCTGAACTCAGGGAGGCGGTCAGAATGTTATAATAATATGAATGGTCTTGCAATTGGCTTGATGTTGCCGTTCGCCGGAACGGCACTGGGAGCGGCGTGTGTGTTTCTGATGCGGCGCGAAATGCCGCAGTTGCTGCAGAAAACACTCACCGGGTTCGCCGCCGGTGTGATGGTCGCCGCCTCTGTGTGGTCTCTGCTTATACCCTCTATGGAAATGACCGGCAAAGAGGGGATTGCGAGTGTGATACCTTCGATTGTCGGTTTTGCCGTCGGCATACTGTTTCTGCTGTCGCTCGACATGGTCGTGCCGCATCAGCATATCGACGGCGGCATGAGCGAAGGTCCGAGAAGCGGATTGTCGCGTACTGCCAAACTCGTTTTCGCGGTGACGCTACATAATATTCCGGAAGGTATGGCGGTAGGAGCGGCGCTTGCTGCCGCGTTGGAGCATAACGCCTTTTTGCCTATGGCTGCGGCGCTTGCTCTCTCGCTGGGTATCGCGATACAGAACTTTCCGGAAGGGGCGATAGTGTCGATGCCGCTGCGCATGGCTGGCAACAGCCGCCGCAAATCGTTTGTCATCGGCGCGTTGAGCGGCGTCGTCGAACCGATTGCCGCCGCAGTCACTATTCTGCTTGCGTCCGTGGTGTTGCCGATACTTCCCTATCTGCTGGCGTTTGCCGCCGGATCGATGATGTATGTCGTGGTCGAGGAACTGATACCCGAGACGCAGGAAGGTCGCCACTCGAATATGGGCACCGTAGGCTTCGCCGTCGGTTTCCTGCTGATGATGCTGCTCGATGTGGTTCTGGGGTGAGAAATGGGGTGAGAAATGGGGTGGAATGGGGC
>NZ_CAJMXD010000517.1:0-1665 GCF_905219685.1 Barnesiella sp. CU968 | reverse complement strand
TTTCTTCTACAAACACTCTGATTGAGGGTTTGTTCTGCCACTTAATGTTTAATTTGGTTTAAATTCAAACACTCTCTTAGAGAGTGTCTGGATTTAACATGAATTGTATGTGAGATCTTCGGAATTGATTCTTTTCATCCACATGAAGTGTCTTTATTGTTTTATCGCATTTTCACATATTCTCGCTGATGGCGGGAGTCTCCATCGGTTTTGTCTCTACAGCTGCGTTTTCCTTTATCAGGAAGACGCAGGCGGCACCGATGACAAGTGAGACTCCTGCTATAGTCATCATGAGATACTCGGGAGCGAGTTGTCCCGGAGTACTGAGCATTGAGAGTATCCAGCCACCTACTATAGCCGCTACAATCTGCGGAATGCAGATGGTACAGTTGAACAGGCCGAGATATGCGCCGATGTTGCCGCCTTTGAGTGAGTTTGTGAGAATAGTGAAAGGCCATGCAAGCATTGCCGCCCATGCGCATCCGATAAGCACGAATGCCACGAAAAGCAGCCACTGGTTAGTGAAGAATGCAGTCATAATAAATCCGGCAGCCCCTAAAAGCAATGACAGGATATAAGAGAACTTCCTGCTTCTGAAGCGAGGCAGAACCACTGCCCACAACACAGATCCGACAGCCTGCACCGCAAAAAGGAGTCCGAGCCAGTTGCCGGCATCATTATATTGGGGAGATGACGCGTCAAGCACCGTCTTGGATACAAAGCTGCAGTCCGCAGCGTTTTCAATTCGATGGGATGTGGCATCGTTGGTGTCGAGGGTGCCATCGGGATTCTTGACAACGATATCTGCGGTTGTCAGCACAAATGCCCCCTTTGCGGAAGCAAGGAAGTCACTCGTTTTCTTGCCGTGGTCAATCAGTATTATTGTATCATTTGCAATCAGGTATTTGGCATTATAGTCCGTGCCATTGCAGCGGATTCCGGTGATTGTTTCCACAGTCGGGGTAGAGAAAGCGTTGTGTGCAATTGTGTTGGTGGCATATGTCCAGAGAAACAGGAATGCGAACCAGCAGAAGAACTGCACGGATCCGACAGTCCAGAAGGTAGAGGGTGCTTTGCGGAGAAGCGTGATGACATTGCCTGAACCCTTTTCTTTGTTTTCGGGAACGCCATTGTATTCGTTATAGACTTTCGGGGGCCATTCTTTTACTTTGACGAGCGAGTATATCACGCATATCAGTAGTATGGCGGCACCAAGGTAGAATGACCAGATCACAGTGTCGGGCACAACGCCTGCGGGAGCAACGTTCTGCATTCCAAGCCACATAAGCAGGAAGGGGAAAATATATCCTACTATAGAACCGGCATTGCACAGAAAACTCTGAATAGAGTAGGCGAGTCCTTTCTGTTTTTCATTCACCATGTCGCCTACGAGCATCTTGAAAGGTTGCATCGCCATGTTGATTGAAGTGTCAAGAAGCATCAAGGCAACAAGCCCGAAGAGAATCGCACTTGAGACAGTGAACTGGAAACTGCCTGCATTGGGGAGCATGCACATCACGATAACAGCAATCAATGCTCCGAAAATCAGGTAGGGGAGTCTTCTGCCGAAGCGGTTCCATGTGCGGTCGGACATCATGCCGACTATCGGTTGCACGAGAAGCCCCATCAGGGGAGGAAGAATCCAGAAATAGCTCAGATCGTGCG
>NZ_CAJMXD010000516.1:0-1669 GCF_905219685.1 Barnesiella sp. CU968 | reverse complement strand
GGCAAATCCTCTGTCGTCATATCGAAGCGAAGCGATGCCGTTGCGGGCAAGGTAGTCGGCGATTACGGCAAAGGGCTTGTGCCCGAACAGTTCCTCGTCTCTGTTCTGCAGCCCGCTTCCGCTGACCATCACTACAAGAGGAGTCTTTCGGTCTGCATTTTCCGGCAGCGTCAGAGTGGCGGCAAGCGTCACGTCTTTACACTCAGGATTGGTGATGCGAATGTCTTCAGTTGTGTATGGGAATGGCGGCTGCGGTGTCTGGGGGCGGTTTCTGACAACCTCTCCCGGCGTGAGTTCGAGGGGTATGCTAAGACCACCCTGACGGAAAGTGCCGGTCAGGATGTTGTTTCTGATCCGCCCAGTATAGCTCATTCCGATGCGGGGAATGGAGAAGGAAACAGAATCGTTCGACAGATGACTGACTTCCGCCTCTATCCCGTATGCTCCCTGGTCCGGAGAGTCCATCGTGATCACATGCGGTTTTGACTGCGGATCCGGGATATGGAAAGCGAGACGCATCTTTACCTGTGGGGTAACCTGAAGCGTGCCGTTCCAGGTTCCTTTAATGTCTGCAAACGAAGTGCTGAAAAGACCGCATATCGCAGTCAGTGCCATAATCGGTTTGTGGAGTTTCATGTGCTGTGATGTTTGGATTACAAATTTACAAATATAATTTGAGAAACCATTGTCTCTTGTGGTTTGTTTTAATTCCGATTAACGGGAGGTTCTCCTGAAAGCATCGTAGTTATGAATGAGGCTGTGTCCAACAAACTGAAACATTTCTGGAAAGTTGTGTCGAATGTAAGACCTATTGTATGGATATGTCTGTATATCTGTCTTATGCCGCTTTTTGCGCTTGTGTATTATCTGATGCCAGACGGGCAGTTCAGGATTCCGCAGGATGCCGGCACCGATTTCGGGTCATGGCTTTATTACAGTATCGTGACCATCACCACTCTCGGTTTCGGCGATTATACACCCGCCCACGGATGGGCGCAGGCAGTCACGGCAATAGAGGTTATGTGCGGTTTGATTTTTCTCGGCTTTTTCCTTAATTCAGTTGGTTCCATGAAATCAGAGATAGATGTGGAGTCTGAGATTGAAAAGCAACGGAGAGTGCATAAATCATCGGAATATGAGAAACTTATGAAGAATATACCGGTGCTGCTGCATAAACTCAATCTATATCTTTCTTTCTGTTACGCCGTTACAACTCCTTTGTCAAGAAGGGGAGAAGGCGGGGAATATAATCCTGATTTCAGTTTCAACGATATGCATGACCTTTATCTTCCTTCGGGGATTCCTACAGACCACTCATCGCGTGCGGCTGTGGAGGGGTTGATGGCATGTGCGTCGGCTACAAGCCTTTATCTTGATTCCTTACAGTCGAGGGTAGACCTTACATTGTGGCCTGAACTTCTTGAGGACAGTTTTGGTTTTGTTGCCGCATGTCAGATGTTTGTTTCGGGAGATTTATTGAAAGACTGGCCGGAAAGAGAACTGCATAAATCATCGATGCATACTTTGGATGATGCCGTAAGGAAAATATCGGATGATATTAAATCATGGAGCGGACCTGCGGAGTCTGGTAAACGGCTTGATATGGCACCTGCTGTCGAACTCTNTCATTTTATCAAAGAAACCGGAAAGCTGGCGCGCGACATAGATC
>NZ_CAJMXD010000515.1:0-1697 GCF_905219685.1 Barnesiella sp. CU968 | reverse complement strand
GTGGTGAATTATGTGTCGTTTGAAAGAGTGCGGTTTATTGTATTCTGGTCGAAGAATCCGGCTCCCCTTATTCCTTATCTTGACAGATTAAAGAAACGGGGAATAGGTTGCTATATCCAGTATACGCTCAATGATTATGAGGCGGAGGGACTAGAACCCGGTGTGCCCGCAACCGGACAGCGCGTTGAGACCTTCCGCCGACTGGTGGAGGTTCTTAGTGCGCATGGCGTGGTGTGGCGGTTCGATCCGATGATTCTGACAGATAAAATCGGGATCAGTGAACTCTTGCAGAAAGTCAGTTTTTTGGCGGAGAAACTACATGGCTATACCGATACACTTGTTTTCAGTTTTGCCGACATAGCCGGTTATCGCAAAGTCGGGCGCAATCTCGCGGCGAATGGAATCGGTTATGAGGAATGGACGGAGGTCGGGATGAGGGAATTTGCCTTGCGACTTTCTCAACTTAACAAAGAATCTAGATGGAATCTGAAACTGCGCACCTGTGCCGAGAGAATTGACTTGTCGGAGTTCGGTATAGAGCATAGTCGATGTGTAGATGATGAGCGTATTGCTCGTATCGCCAATCGTGATGCTTGCCTTATGACGGAACTTGGATTGCGAATACATGAACAGTCGCCCGGTCTGTTCGGAGAGATCGAGATGCTTCCAGCCGGAGCCATCTTTATGCCGGAAGGGCGGTATGCCATGTGTATCGCCAATAGAAAAGATTCTGGTCAGCGCCAGCTCTGCGGCTGCATCAAATCGAAGGACATTGGACAGTATGACACGTGCCCGCATGGATGCCTTTACTGCTACGCCAATACCTCATCCGAATCAGCAAGTCGAAATTATCATCGGCATAATCCCGATACCGAAACGATTATATCTTAAACAGCCCTATTGAAAATGTTGAAGTTACTCACCTATGACTCATTACTGGCGGAAGCGTCAGAGTATATACTGAGCCTTCCGGAAACTAAGCAAAAAGAATTGAAGGAAAATCTTTCTCATGGGAAAGCTCTCCTGAAAAGCAAGGATCAAATGAAAGCCTATCTACATCATTATGGCCAGATGCATCGTGAGAAACTCCTGCGTGCATATAAGCACATTCCCTCAGATTTTTTGAAGTCTTCATTTTCGGTGATAGACTGGGGCTGCGGCCAAGGTCTGGCATCAATGGTATTGAGTGAATATGTGCCGAATGAAGACATTGTGACAGACTTTATATTAATTGAACCTTCTGTACTGTGCTTGTCACAGGCGAATGCCAACCTCACATGGAGCAATCCTAAGAGTNTGGTTGATGTACTTAGGAAGCGTGAGGAAGAAGTTGAAGCCACTGATATATGTGTTCAAGAACGCAAAGTGCTTCATTTATTGTCAAATGTAGTGGATATGCCTGAATTTTCGGGTAATGGGATTCGCCGGTTTGTCTTTGCCAATATCAACCTTAATCATCTTATCATAGGAGTGAGTCCATTTTACCCTGAAGAAGGTCGAGGAAAGAGGATGGATGAATTTGCGGAATCACTCAATGGCTTCAAGAAGGTGTATTCTTTCCAGAAACATATTGATGATTGGGATAAAAACTATAGTTGTCAAATTCGGGTTCTATCAAACCTGTGGCGTCCTGAAAAATATTGACGGGTCAGAGGGTTTGAGATTATGAATGAATGTTAAACAGTCCGAAGACTGTG
>NZ_CAJMXD010000514.1:0-1705 GCF_905219685.1 Barnesiella sp. CU968 | reverse complement strand
CTGACGAAGCAGGGGGTTGTGTTGCCTTTGGCATCCTTCAGGTCGATGACTCGTCCGAGGTTGCCGATGGCTTTGAGCATATCCTTGTCCTCTTTTGAGAATTTCACGCCGTGAAACTCATCGTTCAGATTGGGTTCCTGACGGATGAAGTGAGGCACCACCTTGATGCTGCCGTCGGGGTTCTCGTGGAGCGAGAGACGGGCTTCCAGCTCATACTTCTCGTTGCCGAAGGTCGGAGTCACTTTCACAAGGTCAGACATACGGTTGTTGACCATGTTGCGGAGATTCTGTTCACCGAGCGACTCCTTGCTGATGCCCCATGCCGCGAGATTGTCCCAGTTGATTTTGGATTCGTCAATCTGCCGGTATCGCTTAGGCTGTGTCTGTTCCGGCTCGGAAGCCTGATTGACAGTCTCGGCGGGTGTCTTTTTTTGTTCAGGTTGAGGTGCCTGTGCAACGGTCTGTTCCTGAGCGGGAGTGCCGTCGGGCACTTTTACCTCAACTCCGGCAAGCATATCCTTTGCGCCGGGCATGTCGGGGTTCTGTGCCATCTGGTTGACGGCAAAGCCCGTCGTGGGAACCTGATCGGCCGATACTTTGAAGAAGTTGAAGATGGTGGGATTCTTGCATTGGGCGATAAAGTTGCGCAGGAAGTTGTCGAGAATATCAGCATGGCGATCGAAGGTCAGGAACTTGGAAGCCTTTGCCGGGTCTTCCATCTTTGGGGAACCGTCCTCATTAAGTCCGGTCACCACGCCCGACTCACCCGTCCGGCTGTTGCGCGCAATCAGCGCGTCTTGGTTTTTCAAATCTTGTTCTTGCATTTTCGAGCTTCAAATTTTTTGGAGGATCACACATTTGTCCCGTGGGGACCTCTTTTTCGATGGGCTTGGGTATATTGATTGCCAAAGCCACGGCAAACTCCCGGAAGAAATCTATCAGGTCTTGACCGCAGTACCAGATTCGGGAGCCTTTTGAGCCTGATTTGCTTTGATAAGCGCGTAGTCCGTGTTCTTTGCGCCATTTACGGAGAGTCTTATCGCAGCAGGAGAAAATCTTCAGCACTTGCCATTCGGGATACATGGCATCCGGTCTTATGCCATACGTCTCTTGTAGCGGTTCGGAAGGTATAGGCGGAGGTGCCGCATTGATCACCAGCCTGTCCATGCCATCCGCAATGCGGGTGAGAAGATTTATAAAGTCACCGGCTTGCTCAGCGGTTATCACAATGGTGACAGTGTTTGTATTCTGTATCGTAGTTATATCCATTTTTTCTTTCGTTGATTAAAACTTACGATGCAAAATTACTCTGCCGCCTAAAGGTGTTATCCACAGTTGTTTTCAACCGGGTGACGATTGCGTAATAAAAAATTCAGCGAGGGGTTATCTCGCTGAATTCAAGAGGCTTTCACACCGTTAAAAAACTCGTTTTTTTACTACCCGGTTGGGGTATCCGGGTATTTTTACGAGCTGTTTTACTTCAAATCCAGAAGGTGTCGCAGTTCAGGGTCGGCTGCTATGCGCATTTTCTCCTCGGCGACTATCCTTTTCACCTGCTCCTTGATGGCGCGGTAGTTGTTCTGGATAGCCGATTCCATCATGTCATTACCGTCTTCATCTATGAAGTTGGTGACAACGGGCAGATGTTTGTATTCCTCCTCCTCGGCTTTTACCTTCTTGCTGTCCACCACAATCTCGGCATGGA
>NZ_CAJMXD010000513.1:0-1705 GCF_905219685.1 Barnesiella sp. CU968 | reverse complement strand
AATTGAGAAAGAACAACAGCTGTGACAACAGCCACATTGAGTGATTCGGAATGATTTCCCGAATCATAAGGGGGAATCAGCAACGGGGATGTCACCATATTTCTTATCGGTGCGGATATCCCTTTACCCTCATTGCCCATTATAATGAAACCCGATGCTGAAAGCGAGGCTTCATATATATTGTCTCCATTCAGCAAAGTTCCGTAAACCGGAATCTCGGGATTATCGTTCAAAAGACGGCAAAGGTCACAATATACGACCTCAACCCTCCCCAATGAACCCATTGTTGACTGGACTGTTTTGGGATTAAAAATGTCCACGGTATCTTTCGACGCATAAATCCGGTCTATACCGAACCAATGGGCGGTACGTATAATAGTTCCCAAATTACCGGGATCCTGAACTCCGTCAAGAAGCAGATACAATTTGTCGGGAGCAGGCTCCGGAACATTGTCATAGTAACCATCCGGAATCCGGTATACGGCAAGAATATCGGATGGCGTGGAAAGCGATGAAATCTTACCCATCTGACCCTGCGATACCACGAACGAAACATTCCTGCATCCCCACTCTTCAGGAATGGACTCCGGATTGGTTGAGACTATTGCCTCCACTTCAAAACTGCCGATGGTATCTTCTATACTTTTACGCCCTTCCGCGATAAATAGACCATGGCGGTCACGCATCTTGCGACGCGATAATTGTGAGTATATTCCTTGTTTTGCTTTTGAGAGTTCCATGTTTTCCTGCTTTCGCAACATATTATGATTACGAAATTAGCTAAAATTTACAACATTATGACAAAAACAGGCAAGCAAGTGAATTTTTTTTTTTAATTTTGTGGTAAATCTCAGTCTATACAAGACCGAAGGCTATATTGCTTAATTGATAAATTCTTAAGACATGAAATATATAGGCGCCCACGTAAGTGTGAAAGGTGGTGTCTCCAATGCGCCGCTTGAAGCGGCAAGAATAGGAGCAAAAGCCTTTGCCCTTTTTACCGGCTCAAGCAACCGCTGGGCATCAAAAGCAATCTCTGAAGAAGAGACAGAACGGTTCAAAGCCAATTGTGAGGCAGGAGGCTTCTCTCCGGCTCATATATTGCCACACGATAATTTTCTTATCAATCTGGGAAGTCCGGATCCGCAGAAACTTGGAATGTCACGCAAATCATTCATCGATGAAATGAGACGATGCTCCCAGCTGGGTCTGACCATGCTCAATTTTCATCCCGGAAGCCACCTGAAGGAGATTCCCGTTGATGATTGCCTTGATCTCATTGCCGAAAGCATCAACATATCACTTGACCAGACAGAAGGTGTGACGGCTGTTATTGAATCGACCGCAGGACAAGGTTCAAATCTCGGCTATGAGTTCGGACAGATAGCCCATATCATTGACAAGGTCGAAGACAAGACAAGGGTTGGCGTATGTGTAGACACCTGTCATACTTATTCGGCAGGATACGACCTGAGATCGGAAGAAGGATATGCGAAAACATGGAACGATTTTGACCGTATCATCGGTGCAGGATATCTTCGCGCCCTTCATCTCAATGACGACAAGAGGGAACTCGGTTCTCGCATTGACAGACATGAAGAGATAGGCAAAGGCACACTTGGCGAAGAATTCTTCATCCGCCTTGTCAACGACCCCAGATTCGACAATATGCCTCTTATTCTCGAGACTCCGAACGATGCGATAT
>NZ_CAJMXD010000512.1:0-1709 GCF_905219685.1 Barnesiella sp. CU968 | reverse complement strand
ATACGTTTATAAATATGGTTCCGGTATACGGAGCATCAACCGACGAACTCATGACACAAGCCGGGACATTTAATTCATATGCCCTCACAATCCCCGTCTTAGGCTCTGTAAGGTTCAACATAACCGATGACATACGCTGGAATATAGACTTCGGTCCATACGTATCATTGATGTTCGGATCAAAACTAAAGAACAAAGTCAACCATAATTCATTTGACAATGACGGTGTGCCGGCAGCCGGAGATGAATTCAAGCAGAAAGTCGCACCTGTGGATTTCGGTTTCAAGTTCGGCACAGGACTTCAGATCNTTGACCATTACTACATTGGCGCGCACTATATGGCAGGAGCTACAGGCGCATGGAAAGACATCAAGGCTGACGGCATAAAATACACCTTCGGAGGACGCACAAAGGCATGGGTATTCACACTTGGATATAATTTTTAAAGGCGAGGAAATCTCCTCGCCTTTTATCTTGTATTCTCAATTGTCAGATACCTTCCTTCACATTATAGACCTCAGTCAGCATCTCGCGCAAGTCGCGCGTGTCTCGCAGTTTCACATCGCCGTGAGTCATAAGCATCATCTCCACGCCCGATTGTCCCGGACCATATGGAGGCTGCACATAATTTATATCCTCCCGCAATCTGAATCCGCATCTTTCATAAAACTTTATCCGTCGCACCGCCTCGGGAGACTCAGGTTTCTCAACTTCAAGAAGCACATTCCCGCTTACAGTTTCTAACAGATGAGACAAAAGCTTACGGCCAATGTTTTTCCCACGGTGCGCCGGTTCTACGGCAAAATGCTCCACATAGACATATCCCTCGAAAGTCCAGTAGGAAAGAAAGCCAAGAAAAAGTCCGCCGCCATCGTCTATCGCGAAAGCATGAAACTTGCCTCCCTTCTCCTTTACAAAATTCGCCACATGCTCGGCACTCTTATATAAGCGACGCTCATTTTCCGGGAAACTCTCGTTATATAATTTCAGGAAAGCCGGATAATCTTTCTCTTCCAAATTTCTGAATTCCATAGTATTATAAATTTTCCTTCATGCGTTTGTAAATAAAATCCTTTCCACGCGACATCTTGTCTCCCTCCGGTTTGTTTATACCCGGCAACACCACCTCCGCGTGTTCCGGCATCCAGTTCACTACAGAATCCATCCACTGCACCATGCCGGCACGTGTAGGATGCGGATTCTTCGCGCTCTGACGAGGAAGCTCCAGCTCATAACTTCTGAAAAAAGACCCCTTTCCGAGTTCATTCTCAAGCCAGTCGTTAAGCACCTTACCCTTGTCATATCCGGGCCATGAAGGGGGACCTACCCACAAAATAGGGCGCGTGCCTACAGCCGAAAGGATGCCTTCTACCGCAGACTTCAGTTTCCTGTCGGGCTGCGCTTCAAAAAGTTCATTCATTCCCAGACTGATAAATACCGCATCAGGATCATCCTCCTCAACCATAGACGCGAGTTTTGGAGAATTTCCCCACTTCGAGATAGTCGACCCGTCCCACACCACTGTCGACACCTCAAAACCGTTCTGCTCGCCGTAAGCGTTCAGACGTTCAGAAAGCCATCCGGTCATGGAATCTCCTATAAAAAGCACCTTCTTTACAGGCTTGCGGGAATCAGGAGCCGAACTGACCAAAAATACTGCCGCCTGAATGATGACGGCACACACCACAACGTAATATAGTATTGTGAAT
>NZ_CAJMXD010000511.1:0-1724 GCF_905219685.1 Barnesiella sp. CU968 | reverse complement strand
AAGCGATAGTCAACATGTATGTCTGACTATATTTCAGACTATGAATACCGGATATAAAAGAATGCTGCCTCGTTTCACCGACGGCAGCATTCTTTTATATCCGTATTTCCTACAAAGCATATTGTCTATACAAGTCTGAGAGTTGCCTCCCTGATGCGACGCATAGCCTCCTCTATATTCTCCTCAGATGTGGCATACGAGAGACGGAGATAACCGGGCGCGCAGAAGGCGTCGCCATCAACAGCCGCCACATGAGCCTCCTCAAGAAGATACATCACATAGTCGCCGGACGTGCGTATCTCCTTATCCCCATATTTCTTGCCGATATATGCCGACACCTCGGGGAAAAGATAGAACGCCCCCTCGGGCCTGCTGACAATCCATCCGGGGATATCCTTTGCAAGCGAGTATATAAGGTCGCGACGGCTCTCGAACGCCTTGCGCATATCCTCCACACAATCCTGGGACCCGACATAAGCTGCCTCGGCTGCTTTCTGTGCAATCGATGACACTCCAGATGTATATTGACCCTGAAGTTTTGCGCAGGCTTTAGCTATCGGCAACGGCGCTGCAAGATAGCCGATACGCCAGCCCGTCATGGCATAAGCCTTCGAAACACCGTTGACCACAATCATCCTGTCACGGAGAGAAGCGAACCGGGATATACTTTCCGCACCTCCTGTATAATTGATATGTTCGTAGATATCATCTGCGAGCACAATTNCCTGCGGATGCNTTTCAAGCACCTCGGCAAGAGCCTTGAGCTCCTTGCCTGTGTATACACTGCCCGTCGGATTTGACGGCGAATTGAACATAAGCAGACGCGTATCTGGTGTGATAGCCGCTTCAAGCTGCTGAGGTGTGATCTTGAAATCCTGCTCCACTCCGGCATACACAAGTACCGGTTTGCCTTCGGCAAGCTTCACCATTTCCACATAGCTCACCCAAGCCGGAACAGGGATTATCACCTCGTCACCGGGATTGACAGTGGCGAGCAGCGCGTTGCACAGCTCCTGCTTGGCTCCGTTGCCTACAACTATCTCTTCGGGTGAATAGTCAAGCCCGTTCTCCCGCTTCAGCTTGTCGCAGATGGCTTTTCTCAATGAAAGGTATCCCGCCACCGGAGGATAATGCGTGAAATTCGCATCGATGGCTGCCTTGGCAGCTTCCTTGATATGCTCCGGAGTATTAAAATCCGGCTCACCGATTGACATGTTGATGACATCGATTCCTGCGGCACGAAGTTCCGCACTCTTCTGCGACATGGCGATTGTAGCCGATGCCGAGAGATTATTCACTCTCTCTGAAATAAAGTTCATAGGGTACAGTGTTTTTTTAGATAGCTGTTAAGATTCCTTTGTAGATTTGACCTTTGCCGCGAAGTTACAAATTTTCAATCTTATTGCCAAACGATTCTGACAAGCTGTTAAAAAAATCTATCAAAAATCCATCTTTATGCTAACCTAAGTTAAGAACTTGTTTAAAAGTAAACACTCTCTTAGCATTTGTTTAAAAATATGTATTAATTTTGTAAGCAAACACAATTGCAATAGAATTATGAAAGTAGTGTATCTTCATGGAATGGGGAGTTCCGGACAGTCGGCGACCGCTCGGCGTCTCGACAGATCTCTGCCTGCTTCTTATGAAGTCATCGCCCCGGATATACCCGTGCAGCCGGAACTCGCCATGACTGCCCTCAGAAAACTTGCAGACACGCTGGATCC
>NZ_CAJMXD010000510.1:0-1725 GCF_905219685.1 Barnesiella sp. CU968 | reverse complement strand
CTTTTTAAGAGACACTAGTGTTTTGTTTTCATATTTTTATTAACAACCTGGGTGTGCTGGAATCTGGGGATTTTCTCCATTAAAAACAGAAAAATCAACCACCAATTGCCATCCAATTGCGGAAATTTTATCATTCCAACCGATATTTTTTAGGTTTGTGTCAATATGGTCTGTCGGACTTCCCGTTGGTGATGCAATACAATAAATCACGGATCCAGAATAATATGAGTCTTCAAAGCACGTAAGAACGGGGCGTATTGCTGATCCGCTATGTGTCTTATGGTGTGGAATACCTATAGAAATATATTCAATTGTATATGAAGAGTTAGGGTTCATTTTGTTAAACACTTTTATAGAAGATGTTTTGTCATTAAACCCTAAATCTTTTAGTTTTTGAACACTTGTTGCCCACGAAGTCGAAGCATAAGAAATAAGTTTTGTATCCTTAAAATTTCTATCATCATACAGTTCGGCAACTGCAAGAATCGGAGAGGTATTATTGGCCAACATCAAGTCGATTACTCCACTTCTTGTTGAATTACCTGTCATCTGTTCTGATTTATTTTCCAATGGAATAAAGTTATATTTATCCAGAAGTTTTTTCTCAGAGTAGAAATATTCAACGAATGTTGTCCCTGCTTCATTTGTGCTTACTACCGCAGCAATATTGGGAATGTTAACAATTTTTGAACGATAAACCTTATCATATTCTTCATTCAAATATTTTACAGAATCACCAACAGCTATGACATCTGTTTCATAGATTCGATTTTCGAATTTAATTACTAAATGCGATAGAGATGCATCTGAACTATTCGGTTCATTAAGCATCAAGTCTTCTTCCGAAGAACAGCTTTGCATAGCAATTAATATGCAAAAGCTAATTAATGCAAAAAATTTTTTCATTGCGTTTTGTTTATAATTATTATTGATATTGAAATATAATTGAATCATTTATAGTGTGATTTAATATTTTAAATTTTTGTTATGTAGTTAAAAATGGGTCATTTAAAAATTTAAAGTTGCCGTGTATTGTTGTTCGGTTCCATCCAAGGAATGTGTAATGACAAAGATGTCATAAGATCCTGATAATGACTCAAAATACATGGTGGGATCTGAATAAGTAATAACTCCCGTTACGACTGAAGTTTCATTATCCTTGATATCAATTTCAGCAAAACTGATACTCTCCGGCAAATCAATCGTAACATGATCGCCCGCATACATACACGTGAGATGCCTACCAGGACAACGAGGACGGTTCGAATTAGAAGTGAATATTCTAATCAATTGCTGCTGACCTTCATTTTTATTAGAAGAAGGCTTGCTTTCAGCATATATCTGAAAGCACATCATGGTGATTAAGGCGGCTATAATAGCCATAATTTTTTGTTTCATTTTTCTTTAAAATTTTAATGCAAAGTTAGCTTGATTAATCTATTACGTTTAACTTTTTATTGATTTTAATTACACTTTTAAATAATATAACTATCAAGTTATCAATATATTAGTACACACACATTTACATTAATTTCATTTTTATAAAAACTGTTACATTTGATTAATTTTTGAACCATTCTGTCACAGCATATATGATAAAGCGTATTATGTTTAATGTTCCAATTCAAGACAAAATGAAAATCCCCGGTTATCACTCTTTCCAAACCAATCATGTTTTATTTACACTGGCGTCTCTTAAAATCTGTTAATGCGAAATTGTTAAAC
>NZ_CAJMXD010000509.1:0-1726 GCF_905219685.1 Barnesiella sp. CU968 | reverse complement strand
AAACCCATATAAATAATTTCGAATTAAATTTAAACAGTTTCTTAAACATGGTGTATGACGTAAAATACGTCAGTACCGGGAACACGACAGAACCCCAAGCGTTATTTTTTGTTAATAAAGTATGAAGAAATCTGTAATTTGGCTTTTGACTATAATAATGGCTCTGACTTTCGGAGTCTTGCTGTATTTTCAGATCATGTATCTTGAAAATATGGTAAAAATGCGCGATGAGCAATTCTCAGAGGGGGTAATGCGCTCCTTATATTCCACATCGGAATTTCTTGAACGCGAAGAAACCCTTCATTTCCTCGAACAGGATATAAACATAATAGAATCGAGCTTTTATCATGATTATACCAACACCAGATCCGCTGAAACAACCCGCATAGAGCCGTCTCGGATATTTCCTCCCGCAAATCAGAATGTGGCTCAAAGATATCGCAATATGCAAGAAGTGATTCGCAGTCAGTACCTTTATCAGAAGGGGCTGCTCAATGAAGTCATTCTTTCCATATTGCGCGATGCCGGGTCACGTCCGGTGATGGAGCGCGCAGACTCCACAATGATTCGCAATTGTCTGCGCACAGAACTCGCGAACAATGGGGTAAACGTGCCGTTTGTATTCGCCGTATACGGAGTCAGAGGGAATCTTATATATTCAACAGACGGATATAAAGAAAACGCCAAACGCGACATTTACAGCATACCTTTATTCTCGAATTCCGACACATATTATAATCTTAAAGTTGAGTTTCCCACCAAGCATTCGTATATCTTCTCTTCCGTAAGATTCATCATACCTACGCTGGTGATGACACTCATACTGCTGTTGATATTTCTTTACACAATAATTCTCGCGTTCAGACAGAAAAAACTTACCGAGATGAAAACAGACTTTATCAACAACATGACCCATGAACTAAAGACACCGATTTCAACAATATCGCTGGCAGGACAAATGCTCTCGGATCCTTCGATAAGGAAATCACCCTCCTCCCTGCAACATCTTTCTGAGGTAATAACAGAAGAATCCAAAAGACTTCGTTTTCAGGTTGAGAAAGTGCTGCAGATGTCTGTATTCGACAACACCGGTTCAGCTCTGAAATTTACAGAGGTTGATGCGAACTCTATCATAGCCAATGTTATAAACACGTTCAAGATAAAGGTTGAAAAATACGGTGGCTCGCTGACCTCGCTGCTTGAGGCAGACAACGCGTTGGTCCGTGTTGACGAGATGCAATTCACGAATGTGATATTCAATCTTCTTGACAATGCTGTCAAATACATGGATGAAGAACGTGAACCGATGCTCGAGATAACAACCAAAGACATTGCCGGCAATATGCTTGAAATCCGAGTCAAAGACAATGGCATCGGCATCAAGAAAGATGACCTTAAAAGAATTTTCGACAAATTCTTCCGGGTTTCCACAGGCAACCGTCATGATGTCAAAGGATTCGGACTGGGACTCGCATATGTGAAGAAAATGATAACACTCTTCGGAGGAAACATATCTGTGGAAAGTGAATTCGGCAAAGGCTCCACTTTTGTCATTACGTTGCCACTGATAGAAAAGTCTACGAAAGAAGATTGACAATGCAGATGTTAACCGGCACATTAAAATGTTAAATTATGATGCGGAATTTTCTTGCATTGTTTGTTATAGAATTAAAGAATGTGAAAAAACGACAAGAGTTTAACAATTCATAAACTGAATAATAATTTA
>NZ_CAJMXD010000508.1:0-1726 GCF_905219685.1 Barnesiella sp. CU968 | reverse complement strand
GCCAGCACAAATAGCAAATTGCCATCCAACTCTTGACCTCGAATTTGATTAACACTTTTTAAGAGACACTAGTGTTTAAATTTCAATAATTTGTAGTAAATTTGATGGATGAATCAATCGCATACATATAAAAAACAATAACACCATGAAGAAGATAATTCTTTTTGCCGGTGCCCTTCTGGCATCAGGCGTTGCAAATGCCACCTATTTTCAGGCTCCGGAAATGGACGATGCTAAAGTCGTGAATCCCGATTCCACAGGTTTCACGTTCACTGATGTGAAAATTATCCCTACCACTCCGGTAAAAGACCAGAACAAATCCGGAACATGCTGGGCGTTCTCCGGAATCTCTACAATCGAAGACGACCTGCTTCGCAGAGGCAAAGGGGAACTCGACCTGTCGGAAATGTTCGTTGTGCGCAACGCATATATCGACAAGGCAAAAAAATATATCCGCACAAACGGTCAGATAAACTTCGCTCAGGGAGGTTCGTTTGAGGATGTGCTTGAAATGACCCGCCGCTACGGCGCGATGCCTGAAGAAGCTTATGCAGGGCTAAACTATGGCGAGAAAAAACATTCTCACTACGAGATGGCGGACGCACTTAAAAGCTATCTTGACGCAGTGATGCGCAACGGTCAGCGCACCAAAAAGCTGACAACCGCATGGCTTCCCGGATTCATCGGCATTCTTGACGCATATCTTGGCGCAGTGCCTGAGAATTTCACATACAAGGGAAAGACCTACACTCCTCAGAGCTTCGCGAAAGAGATAGGCATAGAGCCGGATAATTTCGAGATATTCACAAGCTACACACATCACCCTTTCTATGAGAAATTCGCTCTTGAAATTCCGGACAACTGGCTTTGGAGCGAGAATGTGAACGTACCTCTCGCCGACCTTCAGGCAATAACCGACAACGCTCTCGACAAGGGATATACAGTTTTCTGGGGAGCCGACGTGTCGGAAGGAGGATTCAAATGGACAGACGGTTATGCCGTGAATCCGGCTGAAAAGGAGGAAAAGGACATGACAGACTCTGAACTTTCACGCTGGGTGAAACTTTCCGACAAAGACCGCTCCAGCGAACGTTTCAAAATCAAGGGTCCTGTCAAAGAGAAAGAAATCACCCAGGAACTCCGCCAGCAGGGTTTCGACAATTATGAGACAACCGATGACCACGGAATGGTGATTGTAGGTTATGCCACAGATCAGGAAGGAAACAAATATTACAAAGTGAAAAATTCATGGGATACAAACCAGGTTTACGATGGTTTCTTCTATGTTTCCGTACCCTATTTCCTTGAGAAGACCATGAATATCGGCGTGCGCAAGGAAGCAATCCCTGCCTCAATCGCCAAGAAAATAAAATAATAGGCGTTTGAACCATATGCAGGTAAGAGCTAAAAAGAACCTCGGGCAGCATTTCCTTAAAGACGAGGAAATCGCACGCCGCATTTCTGAAACCATTTCGGCAGAGCAGCTTCCCGCTGCCTCTGCCGCATATGGCTCACTTCCCATTCTTGAAATAGGACCGGGAATGGGCATGATGACAAAATATCTCATGAATACAGGCAGGGAACTGACAGCCGTTGAGCTTGACCACGAAAGCGTGGAATACCTTGACAAGATCTATCCCGGTCTGAACGTAGTAGAGGGGGATTTTCTGAAAATGGATCTGGAGGAGATCTACTCGGGTCCGTTCGCGCTCATAGGAAACTACCC
>NZ_CAJMXD010000507.1:0-1728 GCF_905219685.1 Barnesiella sp. CU968 | reverse complement strand
GAGAGAAAAGGTGTAATTTTGTGTATCGACATGGCTTTGAGTTAGTTTTTTGGTGGTACTTAAAATTACTCATTTTCCTGCAATTAGGCAAGAATCCATGTCGTTTTTTTATGACTTTACCTTTGGAAATCAGTACTTGCGAAACTTAAATTAATTAGACTTTGTTCTATTCTTCTGACGGCAATTTTCCCAGTATGTCGTTTTTCTGACCTATTTTCTGACCTACTTTCTGACCTATTCAGATGGGAATTCCCAATGTCCGTTTCTGGGAGAACCAACACGCAGGATAATGCTGTGGCGTAGAAATCACCCGGTATCTCCATATAGTCTATCCAAAAGTTTGGTAACGCACCGAGTACGGATTCCCGTTTGCCAAACATAAGGAGACTGCCATACGACAGTTTACCCGATGAAAGAACGATATTCAGCTTCCTGCAAAAATCTTCATCGTTCAATGTGGGGAACGAAAGAGATCGATTGAAATCACGGAGATAGCTGCGGTCTTCTTCTCTTTAACGCCGAGTATTATCCAACCGCCCTCTGTGTTGGAGAAAGCGCTGACCGTCTCCCACATGGATTTGGGAAGACCGCCCGAAGCCTCTTTGACCTCGAAATCATTCCATTCTATATCGTTGAGCCTTGCGAGCAGTTCTTCATTCGTTGTCATTTTTGCGCGTATTTGACTGCAAAGTCACGCTGCAAAGTCACTGATTTTTTCGGCGATTATAGCTTAGGATTCAGATTTTTTGCTAAATTTGCAGTCGGAATGGTATAGCCTTTCCACGACATTTTGGAAAAATAAGAAGCGTTATGCGTAATCTTGTGATTTGAGAACGTAGGAAATTCAACAAATAGCACAAGGATTGGCATAGTGGTTCTCACGCTCATAGCGTGGGCTGCTATTGTTACATCTGTGCTAATGGTTTCCTACGACCTTCAAATCAAGACGTGGCATAGTTGGCTCACGTTTTCTTTTCATAATAACACGGTCTTGAGCCAACCGGAATTTTAATATCCTCTGTTTAAAGATGTCCTCTAACTTCAACACATATTACGAGAACATCGACCATGATTTCTGGCGGAAACTATGTGTCGAACAGGGTGTGTTGCGCAGTTATGATAAAGGTGACTATTTTATTGAGCGAGGACAGGTAGGTCGGTATATAGGGTTTGTTAAATCGGGCACCCTTAAATATGTGGCATACGCTGCTGATGGCTCCGAGAGTGTCGTTGGTCTGGAGTTCGCAGGTGAGTTCGTCGCTGATTTTCCATTCTCTCTGTATGGGAAAAAATCTCGTGTTTCAATCGTTGCCGTTACACCCAGCGAAATATATTGCATTTCGGCAATAGAGGTAGGTATGCGCATGAAATCGGACGATGAACTATATCGAGTAGTAGCTGAAACCAATGTGGCGCTTTTCGACACCACCTATAACCGATATATCGATCTACATGTGAAATCGGTGCAGGAACGGTATAATGAACTCATTGATAAGTACAAAGATATATTTTTGTATTTCTCTCTCAAAGACATCGCTTCATTCCTTAATATCACCCCCACACATTTGAGCAGATTAAGAAAATCTTAATCATGTTCTGCCGTTCTCAGAAACTGTTTAAATTTAATTGTGAGGTTCATTGAGAGGATTTTATGAGACTCGGTGAAAACAGCCATAAAAGACCTCAAGGAAGCCACAAGATTCACTATATAAAAAATTTCGAATTAAA
>NZ_CAJMXD010000506.1:0-1744 GCF_905219685.1 Barnesiella sp. CU968 | reverse complement strand
CGGTGAAGCCCCTGTGTCTGTTCATATACACAGAGGACGTGGAAGCCGAGGCAATCCCTGTTATGGCGGTGATTATTCCAACTATGGCAAAAAGAAAGATAACTCCACCTATAATCTTGTTGACCAGCCACATTGAACGAAGATTGAAATGTGCGCGGACCTTGTCGACAAAAAAAGTCACGACATACCACCATAACAATGCTCCGAGAAATATAAATACGAATCCTATGATGTAATGATAAAAACGGATTTCCGGCATAAGGAAATTAAACCGTGCGAAAAGACCTATTATCAGGAAGATTATCAATGGATTGGAGACGGTAAAAAGGAAACCGTTCAAGATATTTCTTCCGGCAGGAATCTTTTGCTCGGAAGGCTTTTTCAGTTTGCGTGAAGGATTTGACTTGAACAGATAGACTCCGAAGCCGATAAGCACAAGACTTCCGATAAGCTGGATTATGTTACTGTTCCGTTCAAGAAATTCTTCGATAAAAGAAAGTCCGAAGCCGGTAAGCAGACAGTATAGAAGATCTGAGATAGCGGCGCCTACTCCTGTATATAAGCCGGTCCTGCGTCCCTTGTCAAGGGTGCGCTGTACACACAGTATGCCGACCGGACCCATCGGTGCGGAGATTATGATGCCGATGGCAAGACCCCGCCATATCGTATACAATATACCTTCGAGAATACCCATCGCATCAAATAATCATCTGGTTATAATATAGCCTCCCGATGTTGACCGAAGACACTGATACCTGTTGAGACCGTATTTATGTTTTCCCTGGGATGCAGGACCCGAAACAGGTGCGCCTCCCTGCATGGTGATGTCATAATGCGAACCGCATTTGCCACATACTGCCTCGAATATCGAAGGGTCCACGCTCACACGGACATTCGGATCGCACTCCACTGGGCAGGCAAGATCATAGGCAAGCGGAACATTCGTTTCTGTAGAGAACGGATCCATTCCGCCAATAAGCAGCACTCCTCCGAAACCTGTCGCCGTATTGGCGGTATAACGGAATCCGGCAGGCTCTCCTGCCTGGGGAATAAAATAACGGAACAGACCGAACCCCGACACACCGTAAGTGTTCCAGAGTCCGGCATCCGCAAGATTTATGTTGACCGGCACTGCCGGTATCCTTTCGTCATCGACCGTGTGACAACCCGACATCAAAAGGACAACTGACATTAATATAGCGGCAATAGCCGCTCTGAATATATTCAAAACGTTCAATTGAATGGAACCGCCCTCAGCATGTTGGCGAATTCCGAAGTCATTTTATTAAGCGGCCCGCTGACCATGGGCTTCAACATAGCCGGGATCTGCAAGTCTATTTCAACATATGCTGTGCTTGCAACATCTCCCATCGGAACTATATGAAGACTCAGCGACATCGGCACCGGTGTGCCCTCCCCCTCAAGACGTATCAGCGACGGACTCACACTCTGCGTCTTGCGTAGTGTAATAGCTCCCATCGGACCGGCAGGAAAAGAAATCGTGTCTGCTGTAACTTCAATTTTTTCAAGCATGTCACGCTTGTCTGCCGGAATCTGCTCGGCTGGAGCGTTCCTGATCATCTCGCCCAGACCCTGAAGATTGTCGAGTTTAAGAAATACAGTCTCGGCGGGAGCGCCAAGCGTCACATCCTCACTTCTGTATGTTGCCATATGCTGATGTTGATATTTATCAGGTTAATTATTATATTTATTCCCTGCCGCCGGGAACCCAGTTGGCGGGATC
>NZ_CAJMXD010000505.1:0-1761 GCF_905219685.1 Barnesiella sp. CU968 | reverse complement strand
GTGTAACAAATATCACGACCGAGACCGGAGCGGGGCAATGGGGAGCATCATTGTCTTATGCCGCAAGAATGTAATGTCGACGCGTGCCGGCAAAGACATACTTACCAGGACTCCGAATCATCAAGGCTCTTTGGGAACGGCAATCTCGGAGGCTATAGAGCTCGCACGCACAACACCTAACTGCAAATACACACTTGGCTCTGTTTTAAGCCACGTTACTCTGCAGCGATAAGAAAACAAGGTTCATCGCGGCGGAACCTGCCTCCTGTCCAAAGCTGACGAAAGGCAAATTCCGATATGATTTCGGAGATGAAGCCGGCTACACTCCCCTGCTTCCCATGTTCACGCTCGGTCATAAATTTCGTCCGGCAAACATTCATGCCGGAGGGTTACGTTACCACGGAGCGGGCGTGATAGTGTCACAGTTGCTTAAAGACGGTTTTATGGAAGCCATGGATATTTCTCAATTGGAATCGTTTGATGCCGGAATTATGTTCGCACAGACAGAAGATATCATCCCGGCACCAGAGTCATGCCACGCGATTGCCGCTACAATAAGTGAAGCAAAAAAATGCATTGAGACCGGAGAGGAAAAGGTTATTCTGTTCAACCTGTCGGGACATGGTCTGATCGACATGGGTTCATATGACAAATACTTTTCAGGTGATTTGCGCAATTACGAGCTGTCTGACGATGAAATAGTTGGAAATCTTCAGGATTCTATTGATGTGGATTCACTTCATTCAGATCCACAAGATTGTTGATCAATGCAAAAATAGTGAGTCCTGCCGCAGAATGGATTCCAAGTTTTGATGATATGTTTCTGCGGTGTGTCGCTACTGTGTGTACAGAGATGAACAGCTCCTCGGCGATCTCTTTATTGGATTTCCCTTTGGCGACACACCGTATTATATCTTTTTCCCTGTCTCCAAGCGCATATTCAGGAGTTACAGTCTCTTTGCCGGTGTCATCCCTCTTTTCAGTTTCGTTTCTGCGCAGTCTCAGATTGCGTTCAAGACGCTCAACAGCAGGAACAAAAAGACTTTTTTCCACTTCAAAGTGCGACATCATGTCTTTTTCGCAAGTAATGATATCATAAAGGGCGGCACTGAGGCGGGTGTTTTCTTTCTGTTTGTAATGATATATGAAAATATCTTTAAGCTCATTCAGCTTTGTTACAGTATGACTGTGATTTCCTGAGAAGTCATCAATACAGAATTTTTCATCAACGTCACCTTTGAGGAGATTCTCGACATACTTGAATATCACATCATTCTCATAATCCATATGTCGTTTTACTTCAACAACATAATCATCGAAAAATTTAATCAGCAACAAAGACACATCATTACTGTCCGAATAGTTTATTGCCTCAAACAGACGCTGGCGTATCTTGGGAAGCGTGACATCAAGAAATGCAGAATGCGTTCTTCTCAGATAACCCATGATTGACCTCAGTGACAATGTGTCGACAGAATACCGGTATCCGCTGAGAAGGTTGCATACGGCAAGAAATGTATCTGTATCAACGTTGTTCTCCTTGCAGATTTCAGACACAGGGTTGTCTCCAAATCCGAAAGCTATGTCAAATCGGCTTATAGCCATGAGGATAAGATTGTTGTCGCGGATAAGCTCCCTCATATTGTTTGACGGAAGATACCCTCTCTGTTTGTCAATCATGATAATCAATAATCGTTAACTAATTAGGGTGTTCAGTTTGATGTTCCGAAAAACGTCATTCAAAACACCTGTAATTTTAAT
>NZ_CAJMXD010000504.1:0-1770 GCF_905219685.1 Barnesiella sp. CU968 | reverse complement strand
ATCTATTACGCATATACCGACAAAGATTTCACCCGACTCGTGACAATGCCGCAGAAACTCTATGAATATCCTAACGAAGAGATACAGGTGCTTGATGCCGACATATGCCCTCTTCCGGAAGGCGGATATGCAATGACATATGTGGCGCAGGAAAATCCGGGGGGAATCAAGATTGCTTTTTCTGACAAGATAAATACAGGTTACAACTATATAGGAAGACAGATAGACAACGAGCCGAAAAGCTGCGAGGCTCCCAATGTCTGGAAACGCATCGGCGAGAACCGCTGGGTAGTGATGTATGATGTGTTCAGCATCAACCCTCACAATTTCGGTTTCGTCGAGACTACCGACTTCAAGACATTCATTCCTATCGGACATTTCAACGACGGTCCGATGAAATCGACCAATTTCACAAGTCCCAAACACGGTGCTGTCATTCAGATAACCGCTGACGAGGCAAAACGCCTCGAAAAGCACTTCCCTTCCACAAATTAAAGACTGCCACTAAACTTGTATTTAGCATTTTAAGAATTTAGGCTGATTCCATTCGAAGGATTCAGCCTAAATTTTCGTTTATAGATACTGACAAACAATCAAAAATCATCATGCGCAAAATAACAATTTCTTAACATATTTCTTAACACATCTTTATATTTGGCAATTTACTATAAATTTTGTAATTTTGCTCAAAGATCGACCTGCAGGAGCCCGGTCTCGGGTAAAGTGGGCGGGGTCTTACATTTTGAAAAGCGTTTGCTAACGCTCTTTCTTGACGTTCTGGAATCTGGTAAATTTCAATTGGAGTCAAGAATGAGACGATAGTAGATGCCATATGGAATGTGTATATACAGCCGGCATCCGGACTACAATCCGGTATGCATGCAATATATCACATATTTCAGCGTGTGGCTTCTGCATCGTCCGTTCAACTCCAATGGGCATACCAGAGCCTCAGAACGTGGAACGGGCGACAAGCAAGGCTCCACGCTTTTTTGTTTATTTCAACGTCTCCTGGAGCCGGAGATGATTTAAACAATTATGACTATGGATTTAAAAAATGCGCTGAATGAATTTGTCAACAGGCTGCCGGACTACTTCCCCAAAGACCTGGGAAATCCAAACGATCTGCATAGCTGGATGATGGTTTGTTATTTATCATGTGTCTGTGACTCTCCTCTAAATCAAGAAGATGTCGAAAGACTTTTACAGAAGCGATTCCCCGATTTCAGCAGCGATTGTGTTCATGAGGCAGCCTCTAACTACATGCATAATTATTACGGTTATAGCACATTACTCGATTTTCTTAAAAGAAAAGGACTGCTTGTTGTAACAGAATCACAGAGATAAATTGAATGGTTATGAAAAATGTAATTAAAATCCTTGCGTCACTGCTATTTATATCTTTGAACTCATGTTCATCAGATGAACCTAAGAATCCAGAATCTCCCGGTGGTTCAATATCAGAAAACAACTCAAGCGTTATCATCAAAGCTGATGGCACCACTTCCACAGGCGTGGTATTCTCACCTATTGATAATACAAGTTTTTTTCTGGACTTCATCAAATATGAAATCGTAGATTCACATCTCGAAATCATAGGTTACGATCCCATAGAACTGGCTGAACATGTTAGACCTTATGCATCAGTCACATATCAAGGCGTTACTTATCAGACACGAGTAATACGACGTGCAGTCACTGGCGTCTCTTAAAATCTGTTAATGCGAAATTGTTAAACTCTGTATTCATGTTGGTTACGCGATTTTCTGG
>NZ_CAJMXD010000503.1:0-1781 GCF_905219685.1 Barnesiella sp. CU968 | reverse complement strand
ACTCTGACGAACTGGCTCATATCGCTAAATTTTACAATCTGAAATCAGCAAGTTGAACTTGCGAAACTTAAATAAGTAAATTTAATAATTTTGTATTGTATGATATTTGTATTGTCATAAGCAAATAGTGGATTAAAATTTCATGTCTTTATAGACAATTTAACCCACTGATTGTTCACTCAGGCCAGGTTGTAATTTAATTGTTTTGAGTACGGAGATATTCTTCTATTTCAATTTTTGCCTGAGCGATATTAGGATTGGAGAGTATCGGAATCAATATATCAACCTCTTCAATGGGACGGTTCCACCATTGTAGACGCTCCAGCAAGTCAATCATTTCATCGTCAAATCTGCGGCGTATGACTTTTGCCGGATTGCCGACGGCTATCGAAAAAGGCGGAATGTCTGAGGCAACCGTGGCATTTGTGCCAATTATGGCTCCGTCGCCAATGTGTACGCCGGGCATGATTGTCACATTCTGCCCAATCCATACATCATTGCCGATGACAGTGTCACCTTTGATGGGCAACTCATCCATTACCGGAGCGATTGCACCACCCCACTCTCCCCCCATTATATAGAACGGATAGGTCGTGGCGCAGTCCATCCGATGGTTGGCACCGTTCATGACGAATGTAACCCCCTTGGCAATTGCGCAGAAGTTCCCGATAATCAACTTGTCACCTATGAATTCATAGAAATGCGTGACGTGCTCCTCAAATCTGTCAGCTCCGTCGATATCATCGTAATATGTATAATCGCCGATAATGATTCTCGGATTCTTCACCACATTCTTTATGTAGCAAAGGCTCGGAATCGCAGGGTTAGGAAATGCCTTGTCTTTGTCAGGATATATTTTCATGGTTATTGAAGTCTTTATGAATTAAGAATACTTTTGCAGTTGGTTCATTATCTTTTAATATATTACTGTAATTCAACCAATTTAAGAGATTCGTAAAGATACTCTACCATTTCATCATTATTAGAACCTTGACGCCAAAACGCATTGGGATGATACGTTTTAATGACCTTTACATCGTAATTTTCAACAGAGTATAGTTTTCTCCACTTCTCTTCATCAAAGTCTTTATGATGACAATAGTTTAAATCTTTAAATAAATATTCATCACTGATATCAGCACCCAGAACAATTATAATATCTGGTTTAAAGCTGTCGAGAATGTTTTTTATTGGACTAAAAATTGACTCTACACCTTCTATCATTCGCCAATATTCTTCCTTGTCTATTGACTCCCAATATCCCTCTTTTTCCAATGTTTTGGGGAGTTCTAATAAATTAGCGTTACCATATCCAATTTCGTATATAGACTTTTGTTCTTCTATGGATAAACTCCTAAGGTCAGAAGTTGATCTTAATCTTTGGTCTTTAAAAAACAGCTGCATTTTACAAAGGAATTCCCAAAATGGACCCTTATTATAACTCCATTCCTTGAGAATCCTTTCAGGGGTCACGACATTGTCATTTTTACTAAATAATAGCGAGTAATCATTAGAGTTATACGCCATTATCAAATCCTCGGGTTTAGTACCCCAATAATAAGTATCAATTCCGATATAAAAAACTGATGGCTTACTATTCCCATATTCGGCAAAAGAATATGGGATAAAAGGAGCCCACGGATACTTTGACCTTATTATTGAATCGTAATTATTCTTAGTGTACTCTTTTAAAAGAGGAATAAATACACTAGTGTCTCTTAAAAAGTGTTAATCAAATTCGAGGTCAAGAGTTGGATGGCAATTTGCTATTTGTGCTGGCT
>NZ_CAJMXD010000502.1:0-1783 GCF_905219685.1 Barnesiella sp. CU968 | reverse complement strand
GACTATGGAGAGATAACTACAATCTGCAATGACTGTGGCTTCATTCTGAACCATTCTGCATTTATCAATCTTTTATTGCTTCAAAGAATAAAACTGCAAGGATTTAATCCGGATTTAAGATGGAAAACGCAGATTGTCAAAACAGACCGCTTTATTCTTTCAGACGATGAGCCGGACGACTATAACCGGCTTGATATGGGGCTGTCGCCATTACTTCCTATTGCGTTGGATTTTATCTCTCAATATGACAGTATCAATTCAATAGACCGGCTATTCAATACTATGCCAATAGAACAATATAGCCCATATTGTTCAGGGCTTGATACTCATTGTATGGTTGGACTAATTTCTGCCAAACTCTCCAAAAATGCTGATTACGAAAATATTAAACGAATGTATCAACGAATAGTGAAAAAAGAGGATTTCACAATCGAGATGAAATCTTCTTTTTCACGAATTGTTGCTTATCTTGAACAAATATGATACTGACCGATAAACGATTTTGGATATTTGTGGCTTTTGAAACTTTTGTTTCAGTAGGAACAGGTTATAGTATGTTGTATATGGAATGGGACATATACTATACGTTTATATTCCTATTATGTAGTTTGTTGAGTGGATTCATTGCATTTAAGTGGTTTAGGAAAAGTATTATCAGACTTTCTTTGTCGGTCTGGATAGCTAACAGCCTATCTGTTGCAATCTGTTTTCTTTTCCCCAATCTAAGTAAATCCACAACACATTCAGATTACCTGATATTATTTATGATAATGTATTCGTTAATCTCAATTATCCCATATATTATTGTGACGAAAATTTATTCGCTTATTTCAAAACGACTATGACACATAAATTGGATGTATTTTGGATTGCGCGGGGAGCGTTGCTCGTTCTCATGGTCGGGTGTTGCTTGTCCGAGGGTTGGATTGAAGATACTGCACTGCTTGGCGGAACTTATGTGTTGTCGCTGTTATCGTTCAAAGTACTATTATCTTTTTTTGACCTTTGCGCGTTATTACTTTATGAATTAGAAATTTCACTATGAAAAATCAGCAAGATAACTTAGGCAGTCAGGATGGAAAGATTGATTTGAAGATGTGGATGGAGGAGCATCCGCAGGAATATGGCGAGTTTGCTGCGGCGATGGGCGAAGCGGACTCGCTGGAGGTGTTTTTGTTGGGTGCAGCAGCATTTCTTTCGTCGCCGGAGTTTCAGAAGCGATTGGAGAATATGATTAACCTTGACAATCTGGACTTGGATGAGCTTTTGAAGATTCTTCAAGAGTCGGATTTTGCTGAGAAGATATTTGGCGAACAGGCAGAAGGGAGCGAATGGGCTAAATACCGGTTGCCCTTTGCCGCATGGCTCAAATATGGACGCTCTTCTGAAATGATGATAGATAATATTGAGGAAGCGGCAGAGTCGATTGACAACAAACAGTACCAGTGGCAGCTTGCAAAGTTCATGAAGACATTTCTTGCGAGGGAGGTAGAGGATAAACGACGCTCGCGCAAGGATTTGAAGGAGCATCTTGATTATCGCATGAGTGTAGATAACGGCAATTTGGCTGATTGGGCGTTGGAGGGCATCGACGAGTCTAAACCGACTGCTAAAATTATAGAGAACGCGGGATTTCCTCATGACCTTCTTTCCCTTTTGGCATCTCACGGCAGTGAGATTGTTAAGCGCATTGGCAAATGGATAGAAACACATATCCGTGGCGTTGACATAGCGCACTTATATGTCGCACTTGTCGAGTCTGGCGAGCTGGATCCGTCAACAC
>NZ_CAJMXD010000501.1:0-1791 GCF_905219685.1 Barnesiella sp. CU968 | reverse complement strand
GAATATAAAACTCTTTCAAGGATTCTTGATTCGAAAGATAAACTACTTGTTTATGGCCGTTTTATGAACAAGGAAATTTTATCAGGTCAGACAAATAATGATATTATAATTCATTGGAAACAAGAATTATAATCAATGTCAGTACTTCTGCAGCAGCACAGCTGTCATTCACAGACATTAAAACGCAATCCTACCTTACATAATGTTCAAATACCAGCTACACATACCGGAACGCTCAGAAGTTTTTGACAAAAATGGCAAAAAATGATAATATTCGATCATCTTTTTAATTTCATAAATTTCAGTGCTTTATAAAAAATATGTAAAATTTTCAACAGGAAGCAAAATTTTTAGCACATGATTTGTTAATATATTGAGTGAAACAATGAGTCCACAGATACGGTAAACCACAAGACCGGCTTGATGTGACAATTGTTTATACGATAGAAATTGGAATAATAACATTAAAAATCTTATAGAATCATGGGAAAAATTATCGGTATTGACTTAGGAACTACCAACAGCTGTGTTGCAGTGCTTGAAGGTAAAGACCCTGTTGTAATCCCCAATAACGAAGGACGCAACACCACTCCCTCGGTAGTGGCGTTTGTTGACGGAAGCGAAAGGAAAGTCGGTGATCCGGCAAAACGTCAGGCTATCACCAATCCTACCCGCACTATATATTCAATCAAAAGATTCATGGGTGAGAAATGCGATCAGGTCACAGACGAGATCAAGCGCGTTCCTTACAAAGTGGTTTGCCAAAACGACATGCCCAAAGTCGACATAGACGGCAGAGACTACACTCCGCAGGAGATCTCCGCAATGATTCTTCAGAAAATGAAGAAAACCGCAGAGGACTATCTCGGTCAGCAGGTCACAGAGGCTATCATCACTGTGCCGGCTTATTTTGACGATTCCCAGCGTCAGGCTACAAAAGACGCGGGTGAAATCGCGGGGCTGAAAGTTATGCGTATCATCAACGAACCTACTGCCGCAGCCCTTGCCTATGGTCTTGACAAATCAAACAAGGAACAGAAAATCGCAGTGTTCGACCTTGGCGGCGGCACATTCGATATTTCGATTCTGGAGCTTGGCGACGGTGTGTTCGAGGTAAAATCCACAAACGGTGACACTCACCTCGGCGGTGATGATTTCGACCACGTGATCATCGACTGGCTCGCAGATGAATTCAAAAATGACGAAGGCGTGGATCTCCGTCAGGATCCTATGGCAATGCAGCGACTCAAAGAGGCTGCCGAGAAAGCCAAGATCGAGTTGTCAAGCTCTACATCAACGGAGATAAACCTCCCCTACATCACCGCGACTGCAACAGGTCCCAAGCACCTTGTCAAAACCCTTACACGCGCCAAGTTCGAGCAGCTTGCCTCACGGCTTATCGATGCTGTGAAAGCTCCGTGTGTAAAGGCTCTTCAGGATGCAGGTCTTTCAGCTTCCGAGATTGACGAGGTTATTCTTGTAGGTGGCTCGACACGTATTCCGGCAATCCAGACAAAAGTTAAGGAAATCTTCGGCAAAGAACCCAACAAGGGTGTCAACCCTGATGAAGTCGTTGCCATCGGTGCGGCTATTCAGGGCGGTGTGCTCAGCGGAGATGTGAAAGACGTGCTTCTGCTTGACGTTGTTCCACTCTCAATCGGTATCGAGACAATGGGTGGCGTGATGACGAAACTCATTGACGCCAACACCACAATCCCGACACGCAAGAGCGAGGTGTTCTCGACAGCTGCCGACAATCAGCCGGAAGTGACAATCCGCGTTCTTCAGGGT